>JAIQGB010000066.1 GCA_020072905.1 Terriglobia bacterium
GCTGGGCGCGCCCGGAGTTTTCAACCCCACGAAGAAGGTCGACGCGCGCATTACGCTATTGCCATCGGCGCGGCCTCTTAAAAACCGAGCGCGGGCCCATTTTCATCAGGGATCGGCCGAGGCGATTGTGCGATTGAATCCGCCGCGCACCTGCCCGCCTTGCGGATGTTCCCCAACTGGGTCGAGAGGATCCGGTCGTAGACCTTCTGCGCTTGCTCAAGATACTTTTCTGCAGACATGAGTCCATCTCCTCCATTTCAATGCGAACATAAAACCGCGCGCGCCGCTGCGCCCAGTGCGATGGTCAACGAGCGGCGGCACTGTCAAACCTCCAGATTCAAGAATGCGTAACGAGCTGCACCGAGGATTCCGGCATCTTCACCCAGCGCCGAGCGCACAATGCGGACCTGACGTGTGGCCAAGGGCTGGCCCCACTTGCGGGCCGTGGCGCGCAAGGGATCCAGAATAAACCTGCCGGCGCCGGCCAGCCCGCCCCCCAGAACCACGACCTCTGGATTCAGCAGGCTGATCATGCCTGCCACGCCCCGGCCGAGATTTGTTCCAATTTCTTCCAGCACGCGCCGAGCGATTCTGTCACCGCGCCGGGCAGCCACAACCACTTGTTCCGCGGTGAGGGGTTCCCCTGAGCTAAGCAGGGTGCGGAGTGCGGTGTGCGGATTCTTCCTCGCCGCGTCTCGGGCCAGCCGGGCGACAGCCGGTCCGGCGCCGAGCGCTTCCAGGCAGCCGATGCGCGCATAGAGGGGGCGCCACTCGCGCTCGATGCCCATCCAGCCGGCTGCGCCGGCAACACCACGGGAGCCCGGCGTGACGTGTCCGTCCACTATGATGCCCGCTCCGATTCCAGTCCCCACGGTGAGAAAGATCAGATTTCGGGCGCGCGGGTGGACGAGCCAGGCTTCCGCGAGCGCCTGAACGTTGCGATCGCCCTCGACAAACACCGGCTTGCGCAGGCCACGCGCGAGCAGGCTGGCGAGCGGAACCCGCTTCCATCCCGGCAGGTTGGGCGCCCAAACGGTCCGGGTTTTGGGATCGAACGCTCCCGGGACGCCCACGCCCACCGCTCGCACGGATTTCCACGGGATTCCGGCCGCGCCGACGACTGAGTGAGCGGCGTCGAAGAGCGCGGCGAGGTCGCGCCGCACGCCGGTTGCTGGCGTCGGAATCCGCAGGGCAGACTGAAGCCTCCCCGAGGAATCCACGACACCTGCGGCGATCTTGGTCCCGCCTAAGTCCAGCCCGAGTGTGAGAGTCTTTCTCATGCGACAAGCGGCGCGAGATAGATCCGAGCCACGCCGAGACACGCGATTCTAGCCGGGGCTTGGGATTTTTTCACCCCTAATCGCCGGCCTGAGAGTTTTGCCTGGGACTTGCAGCGGTGAGTATCGGTCAGGGGGAGCCGTGGCGGCGTTCCCAGATTTCCCGAAAGAGGGCGATGGAGGCAGGCGCAAAGCCGGCGTAGTGGTTGTTGAAATAGGCGTAGACACGGAGGCGCCGTTCGAGAAGCTTATCGATGGCGGGCACCCAGGTCTCCATCTCGCGCTGCCGATTGACGATGACTTGGTTCCAGTGCTTGGTCTTTTCTTCGATCCCTTTGCGGTCCCCCAGCCAGCGGATGTAGGTGAAGTCGGCGGTGACGGGATCAAGCTTCTTCATCAACTCATCCACCGGTGTCATCCACGGATGGTCGATGAGCGCCAGAGCGATCTTTCTTTTTCGCAGCACGTCGAGGAAGCGTTCGTTGAGCCATCCCTTGTTGCGCACCTCGAGCGCAAACGAATACCCGGGCGGCAGTTTCTTGAGGAACGGCTCGAGCCGAGGCAAGAAGTCCTCGCCACTCGCGAACGCCTGCTTGTTGAAGTAGGGGAATTGCAGGAGCAGCGGACCGAGCTTATCGCCCAGCAAATCCATGGCGCCCAGGAATTCTTTCAGCTCAGCCTCGCAGTCTTCCATGACCTTATCGTGCGTGATGCTGCGTGGGATTTTGGCCGCAAAAACGAACCCGGGCGGTGTCCGCTTCGCCCAGTTCTTCACCATGGAGGGAGAAGGCGAACGATAGAACGTGGAGTCGACCTCGACCGTGTCGAAGTGTTTGGCGTATTCAGCGAGGAAGTCTGCCGGCGCTGTGCCTTCAGGATAGAAAACGCCCACCCAGTCTTCACTCGACCAACTGGATGTTCCCATGCGCAGGCTGGAGATAGGGGTGGAGTTCAAGGCAGGCTCGGCGTCAGAATCTTGATTTGAGGCTGGCGGAGCAAAGTCACCATGCGGTCATTCTCCGCACATGCCGCGGCGCGGCGCCCCGCAGGCCCCGCAGGGGCCGGGTTCGGCGGCGGCTGCGGAACCGGACGCCCCCACCACGGCGAAGACCGAAAGGAGTTGATCCACGCGCTTGCTGCCGCATTCTCTGCATGAGGCGGCGTCCTTGCCGCCGTAGACAATCCGTTCAAACTTCGCTCCACACTCCCGGCATTGGTACTCGAAGATGGGCATGCGGTTCCCCCTCTGAACAATATAGCGAAGGCGCCTGGGATCTGCAACTCGCGGCGGCCGGGGGCGGAGCCAGGGGCTTGACGGCAGGCGCATTTCTTCTGGCTCTGCCTGAGGTGCCTGGCGCGAAAACCGCTTGACAGGCCGGGCCGAATTGCTTACAGTGTCGCCCGGCCATCATGTGACGGTCCCCACAAATTCCACGGCAGGAGAGGAGCAGCAAATGGCGAAGGTGATGACAAAATCCCAAGTGGTGTCCCATCTGGCAGAGAAGGCGGGCATCCAGAAGAAGGCGGCGGCAGCGGTGCTGGAAGAGATCGCAACGCTTGCCACGAAGGAATGCAAGAGCGGCGGGCAGTTTGTAATCCCCGGTTTGGGCAAAGCGGTGAAGGCGAATCGCAAAGCCCGCATGGGGCGCAACCCTCAGACGGGTGAACCCATCAAGATCCCGGCCAAGACGGTGGTCAAGTTCCGGCTGGCGAAGGCTTTCAAGGACGCAGTGGTTCCTCCTAAGAAGAAGTAATCTGCGTCAATGGTCAAGACGTGGCGGGACGCTTGGTGGCGTCCCGCCTCGTTGTGCTTCTCGAAGGCAATTCTCCCCACCGCCACGTGCTTGCCCGCGGCGGAAGGCGAAGCTGCCTGTCTCCGCGACGGATTTCCATAAAACTTCTCATGAGCTCGACGCTGCAACCCACGCGAGCGGGCAATTCATCTGGCGGAGGTCAACCCTGAGAAGGTTGGGGAATGGGGTAGCGAACTATCTCGTATACCGCGTGGGCTGGGGGCCCTGTTCGAGCGCCGGGCGGTCCCAGATCATCCCTTCGCGGCTGTAATGCGCGATCTCGAAATCCTGCGTCAACTCCAGCGCGTCCACCGGGCAGGCGTCCTCGCACAGCCCGCAGAACATGCAGCGCGAGAGGTCGTAAGTGAACGTCGTCAGCTTCTTCTTGCGATCTTCCGTGCGGTCCCAGGCCACCACAATCAGATTCTCCGGGCAGGCCAGCGAGCAGAGGTTGCAGGCGATGCAGAGCGTCTCGCCGGTCTCGGGATGGTTGTTGAGCCGCGGCGCGCCGCGATAACGCTCGGCCACCGGTGGCCGCTCGAGCGGATACTGCTCCGTGTAGGTGGCGCTCGGGCGCTGATACGAAAATGTCAGCCGCAAACCCCGCAGCAGGTCCACCAGGAAAATCCGGCGCAGCAGATCCTTTAGGCCCATTGAGTCCTAGCCCTTCTTGAGATTCCTGGACGCGCCGCTGGCACGTCAGGACACCCTTCGTCTTTGCCGTTGCTCACACCCCGTCCACTTCCATATTATACCCCTCTCGAATCTGCCCAACGACTTAAGTCGGAGGGCAGACGCAGGGCGGCATTCACCTGCCGCGCAGACTCAGCGCGCCCCGAGTGCGGCAACAGGGTCGTGGAATGAAACTGAACAGCAAGGTGGCCTTGATAACCGGCGCGGGCTCGGGGATTGGCCGGGCGACAGCGATTCTTTTTGCGCAGGAAGGGGGGAAGGTCGCGCTGGTTGGGCGTACGGCGTCGAAGCTGGAGGAGACGGCGAAGCTGATCTCCGGCGACGAGGTGTATTGTGTTGCTCGAGACCTGAGCCGGCGCGAGCGGGCGCAGGAGGCCGTCGATGAGTGCGCTCGGCATTTCGGCGGCCTCGACATCGTCGTCAACAACGCCGGAATCTCCCGGCAGCGAAGCCTGCTCGAAACGGACGAAGCGTTGTGGGACGAACTCATCGCTCACAACCTCAAAAATCCCTTTTGGCTGGTCCAGGCGGCCGTGCCTTGGCTGGCGCGACGCGGCGGCGGAGTCATCATCAATATCTCCTCGAGCCTTGGCCTGAAGCCTTCACCGGGCTTCGGGGCGTATGCCATGACCAAGGCGGCGCTACAGATGCTCACCCTCTCGCTCGCCCAGGAACACGCCAAAGACCGCATCCGGGCCAACGCCATCTGCCCGGCCGTTGTGGATACGCCCATCCACGAGACCTACCTCACGCCCGACGGCGCGCAGCAGCGCAAGGAGGAGATGGCGCGTTTCTATCCTCTCGGCCGCATCGGCACGGCAGAGGAAGTGGCCCGGGCGGCGCTGTACTTGGCGTCCGAGGAGGCCTCCTGGATGACCGGCACAACGCTGCTCATGGACGGCGGCCGGCTGGTCAAATAGCGGACGGATTCTCTCGGCACAATAACATGGAGATGAAACCATGAATCGCAGACGTATCGGACTCCTGATGATGGTTGCTGGCATGTTGGTGGGCGTGGCACGCGCGGAAGAGAAGCGAGCCGTCCAGCCCGCGGACTTGATCGATATCCGCGGCGTCAGCGATGTGCAGATCTCGCCGGATGGCAAGCGCGTGGCGTTCGTCGTCACCGAGCCTGCCGATCCCGCGAAACCGCAGCAGCCGCGGGATACAAACATCTGGGCGGTTCCGGCCGACGGCAGTGAGCCGGCACGATTGTTTGCCGGCGGCCCCAAGAACGATTCCTCGCCGCGCTGGTCGCCGGACGGCCGCTATCTGGCTTTCCTCTCCAACCGCGCCCAGCCCGTGGGCGAGGAGAAGGAAGCCAAGAATCAGTTGTTCCTCATGCGCACCGACGGCGGCGAGGCCGAGCAACTCACCACCCTCAAAGGTGAGGTCCTGGCCATCAGGTGGTCTCCCGATGGCAAGATGATCGCCTTCACGGTGCGCGACCCCGTCACGGACGACGAGCAGAAGAAAAAGAAGGAGGGATTCGACGAAGTCTATGTCGACCACGACTATAAATTCGCGCGCCTGTGGACGTTCTCTCTCGCGGACCGGAAGGCAGAGCAGGTGACCAAACAAGACCTGGAAGTGGCCGATTTCGCCTGGTCTCCGGACGGTTCGGAACTGGCGCTTCGCGCCTCGCCAACTCCCCGCAGCGACGACCTATACTGGAGCTGCTCCTTGATCGTCGTGCGCCGTCTGACCGGGGAAATCCTGCGGACGCTGGCAGCAAAGCCGCCGCTATCGGATACTGGCCTGCGTTGGTCGCCGGACGGGAAAACGATCGCCTTCGGGCAGTACACGCCGAGCGTGATTGGGGATTGGCCGGCGGTGGTCTCCGCCGCTGGGGGCGACGCGCGCCCCTTGCTCAAAGACTACCCGGGCACGATCCGTCGTGTCGAGTGGGAGCCGGATTCCACTCGCTTGGTGGCCGAGAGCAACGAGCGGACCCGAGACCATTTCGTGCGCATCGATTTGACGACCGGTGCTGTTACCCAGCTTCCTGTCGAAACCGCGCTCCCCGGTGGCGACTTCACGCTCAGCTCGGACGGTCGCACCATCGCCTACGCCTACGAAACTGAGGACACTCCCCCCGAGGTCTGGGCGTTCACCCTCGGGGGAACTCCCCGACGGCTCACTCACCTGCATCCGCAGGTTGCCGGCTGGCGGCTTGGGGAGATTAAGGAAATCAGTTGGAAGAATCGCAAAGACGGCCAGACGATCTACGGCGTGCTCGTCACGCCACCGGACTACAAGCCTAGCCAGCCATACCCGACGAGCGTGGAGGTACACGGCGGGCCGGAATGGGCCTGGTGGAGTGGTTGGCTCGGCTCGTGGCATGAGTGGGCGCAACTGCTGGCCTCGCACGGTTATGTCGTCTTCCTCCCTAACCCGCGGGGCTCAACCGGCCGGGGTTGGCAGTTCGTGGAGGCCAATCGCGACGACTGGGGTGGCATGGATTTCCAGGACATCATGAGCGGCGTGGATTACCTCATCGAGCAGAAGATTGCCGACCCGGACCGCCTGGGCATCGGCGGCTGGAGCTACGGCGGATTTATGACCTCCTGGGCGGTCACGCAGACCAATCGCTTCAAGGCGGCGGTGGTCGGCGCGGCAGTCACGAATCTTTTCAGTTTCGACGGGACCACGGACATCACCCCGAAATTCCTGCGGAACTACTTCCTGGATATTCCCTTTCGCCGGCGCGCGGCATACGACAATCACTCGGCGATGACTTTCCTCCAGAACTGCAAGACGCCGTCACTCGTTCTGCACGGCGAGGCAGACGAGCGCGTGCCGACCAGCCAGGGCTGGGAGTTTTACAATGGGCTGAAGATGCTCGGCGTGCCGGCAGAGATGGTGGCTTACCCGCGCGAGCACCACGGCTTCAAGGAACGCGCGCACCAGATCGATTTGCTTACGCGAATCCTTGCCTGGTACGACAAGTATTTGAAGAATTGAACCATTGAATCATCGGATCATTGATTCATTGAAAGAATTCGTGACTGATGAATTTATCCAGTGCTCAGACGCAATAGTCGTGAATCCTGGCCGGAGTTTCTTCAATGGCTCAATGATTCAATGGCCCGACGAATCAATTCCCTGTCCCTCGTAGAAAGGCGACCTTATGGCTACTCAAACGAAGCTCGACTTGTACAAGGAGCACAAGGCTGAGTACATCACACCCAAGCAACCAGTTCTCGTGAACGTGAAGCCTGCGAAGTATTTGACCGTTACCGGCCAAGGCGCGCCAGCGAGCAAGGAATTTCAAGCCGCCGTTGGCGCGCTTTATGGCGTCGCCTTCACGATGAAGATGACGAAGAAATTTGCGGGCCAGGATTACAAGGTTTGCAGCCTGGAAGGCCAGTGGTGGGGAAAACAGGAAACCGACGACTTTTTCACCCAAGCTCCAGAGACTTGGAATTGGAGACTGATGATTCGCGTCCCGGACTTCATCAAAGGATCGGATGTCAAATCGGCAGCCAAGAAACTCAAGGAGAAGGGCAAGGGCAACGAGGCCGACCAAGTGAAGCTCGAAACAATCAAGGAAGGGAAGTGCGTGCAGATGCTTCACGTGGGACCTTACGGGGACGAAGGCGCGACAATCTCGCGCATGATTGAGTTCGCGCGCGCGAGCGGGCTGAGCTGCCGGGGCCGTCACCACGAGATCTACCTGTCCGATCCTCGCCGGGTTGCGCCCGCGAAGCTGCGGACCATTCTGCGCCTCCCGGTGGAATGACGCCCTCTGCGCGTTCGACAGGAAAGGGGCGCACCGTCGTGAGCGGCGGCGCCTCGCACTTGTGCCAGTGACTGCGCTCAGTTAAGAATGATCGATTCGATCATCGTCGCCCCTGTGGTAGCCGGCAGGGGGCTAGGAGTGTCGAATACATTGCAAGAAAGGCTCGCGCTCCTCGAAGATGGATAGGTCCACATCGTGAACCGTCGCAATTGCCTTAAGCGCCTAGTGTATGCAGGGGGCAGCTTCCTCCTTCCCATTCCTCGTTGCTTTCCTCGTGCGCCTTTAAGGGTTGAAGGTCGCCAGGACCTCGCGCATTACGTAGACGTGGCGCGAGAATCGGGCTTGACCTCTCAAACGATCCTCCAGGGACACGAGAACAAGGACTTTCTGCTTTCCACTACGGGCGGGGGAGTGGCGCTCTTCGACTACGACAATGACGGCTGGCTGGACATCTTTATTGTCAACGGCTGGGGGCTCGGCGGCTTTCCAAAGGGCCAGGAACCTACCAACCACCTCTACCACAACAACCGGGATGGTACCTTCACCGACGCGACCGAGAAGGCCGGCCTCGTTCGTCATGGTTGGGGCCAGGGCGTTTGCGTAGGCGATTACGACAACGACGGCTGGCTCGACCTTTTCATCACCTACTACGGCCAGAACGTCCTCTACCACAACAACGGCGACGGCACGTTCACGGACATGACTCGCGAGGCGGGTCTTCTCGCACCCCAGAACCAGTGGAATTCCGGCGCGGCCTTTCTCGACTATGACCGCAACGGACACCTGGACCTGTTCGTCTCCCACTATGTGGGATTCCAGTACGGGCTGACTTTGTATGACAGCAACCCGTCGCTGGTGGGTGTGCAATCCCCCGTGCTCTATGGCGTGGCAGGACTCGAGGGCACACGCAGCACGCTTTACCGCAACAACGGTGACGGCACCTTCACGGATGTTTCCCAAGCTGCCGGCATCCTCAAGCCCGAAACAGCGTACGGCTTCACGCCTTGCGTGGCGGATTACGATAACGACGGCTGGCCGGACATCTACGTCGCCAACGACTCGACTCCCAGTTTCCTTTTCCTCAACAATCACGACGGCACATTCCGCGAGACGGGCCTGCTCGCCGGGGTGGCCTTCGATGCCAACGGCCGCACGCAGGCCGGCATGGGGGTTGATGCGGGCGACTACGACGGTGACGGTCAATTCGACATCCTCAAGACGAACTTCTCCGACGAAACTCCCGCGCTCTTCCACAACGATGGGAACGGCTTCTTTACCGACGTCACCTTCGAGGCGGGTTTGGCGGGCCAGACCGCGGCCGTCAAATGGGGCACAGGTTTCCTGGACTTCGACAACGACGGGCGACCCGACATCCTCATCGCGACGGGGCCCATCTATCCGCCGGGCACGAGCAGCCGGCACCCCATGACGAACCGGGAGGGTCAGCGCGTGCTGTTGTACAACCTCGACAACGGGCGCTTCGAGGACATCTCCGGCCGCGCCGGCCCCGGATTCCTCCAATCGCACTGTGGCCGCGGTGCTGCGTTCGGCGACATTTTCCGCACCGGACAGCTCGATATCGTCATCAACAACATCAACGACGCGCCCACGCTGCTGCGCAACCAGCGACCTTCGCCGAACAATTGGCTGCTGGTGAAACTCGTCGGCGTCGAGACCAATCGCGCCGCCATCGGCTCTCGCGTCGTCGTCGAAGCCAGCGGCCGCCGACAGATGCAGGAAGTCCGCAGTGGCGGCAGCTTTTGCTCGCAGAGCGACTTGCGCCTGCACTTCGGCCTCGGCGCCGCCCGCGAGGCGCGGGTGGAAGTGCGCTGGCTGGGCGGCAAGACCGAAAGCCTCGGGCGCATCCCGGCGAACCGCTTGCTTACCGTTCAGCAAGGCAAGGGAATCATCTCTCAGGAAGCGTTTGGATCTTGAACCGGCCTGCCCCTTTACGTTGCGCTTTGTTGATCCTGGTCGCCGTCGGCCTGTTGGGGGCGCAGAGTCGTCCGCCAGCACAAGGCCGTAATCCAAATCCCACCGTATACGATCGGGCCTTCCAGCTCTTGCAGGCGGGGAAATTTCAGGAAGCTCTGACGGAAATCGACGCCGGGCTCGCGCGCACGCCGGATGACCCCGAATTACAAAACCTGCGCGGCCTTGCCGCCGGCCGGCTCGGACGCCACGCGGACGCGGAGGCCAGTTTCCGCAACGTCATCCGGCTTCGGCCACGTTCCACGATGGGTTACAACAATCTCGGTACCCTGCTTGCGGAATCGGGCCGACTGGGGGAAGCCGCGGACGCCTTCCGCACGGCCTTGAAGCTCGAACCGCGCAATGCCACTGCTCTCCTCGGGCTGGGGACGACGCTGGCCGCCTCCGGCAAATTTGCGGAGGCCGCGCCCTATCTCGAGCGGGCCTGGCGGGCGCGTCCCGACGATTTCCAGACGGGCTTCGAGTGGGCACTGGTGTTGCGCGAGCTGAAAAACCCGGCGGAGGCCCGCAGCGTCCTGGATCGCCTTCCCCCTCCCACGGATCCGGCGCTCGCCGCTCGCTACTTCGCGCTCTCCGCGGCGATTGCCGACGCGCAGGGCCAGCGCGACGCGGCGATGGCACTCTATCGCAAGGCTTATGAGTCCAACCCTCGCTCCTATGAAATCTATCTGGGCCTCGTCCGGGCAAGCCTGCTGGCGGAGCCGTCGCCGGCGAATTTGAAGCTTCCCTCCGGGCCTGGAGACCTCTCCGCCGAGCAACACTTCACCCTGGGTACCCTGCTTGCCTCGCACGAAGCGTATGCCCTGGCCGTCCCGCATTTCGAGGCGACGCTCCGCCTGGAGCCGGGAAGCTATTCAACGGCCTACAACCTGGCGCTGGCTTACAAAGGCGCAGGGCAAAACGCCGAGGCTATCGAACTGCTCCAGCGCACGCTCGCCGGAAAGCCTACGGCGGAAATGGCGAACCTGCTCGCGGCGCTGGAGGAGTCATCCGGCAACTATCTGGTCGCCGTTCGCCACTACCAGCAGGCGGTTGAACTCGATCCCACTGGTGAGCAGTATTACTTCGATCTGGGGATGGAGTATCTGGTGCACTTCACTTTCGAGCCCGCGAAGGAGGTCTTCCGGGTCGGCACGCAGAAGTTTCCGCGCGCCGTTCGCCAATATGTGGGCCTCGGACTGGCCCATTACGCTCTGCGGGACTACCTCGACGCCGCGGGCGCATTCTTGAGCGCGCTCGAGATCGAGCCCTCCTCGCCCGTTGCCTATGGGGCGTGGAATTCGTTGCCCGCCTTCCTGGCTCCCGAAGAAGCCGAAAGAATCATGCCACGCTTGAAGCGTCTGGCGGAAACGCATCCGAGCAGTCCGGAAGCACTCTATTGCTACGGCGTGACGTTGCTTCGCCACGGCCTCGCCTCCGCCAACCTCGCCGACGTGGATCTTGCCCGCTCGCTGCTGGAGCGAGCGCTGAAGCTCAAGGCCGATTTCGCCGACGCTCACCTCGAACTGGGAAACGTCTTCATGGCCCGCAAGGAGTACGAAAATGCCGCCCGCGAATTCCGCGCAACCATTGCCCTCAACCCACGCTCGGAAATGGCCCACTATCGCCTGGGACAAACTTACCGGAACCTCCATCAGCTCGACCTAGCCCGGAAAGAGCTGGCCGAGTACACAGAATTGACGCGCAATCGAAGGGAACTCGTGGCACGCAGTCGCGAGGCCATCAAACGATTCATTCTTGCGCAGTCCGGCGATTCCGAATCCCCCAGGAACGTCCCGCGCCAAGCCGCCCCATGAGACGCAACACGAACTCTTCGCTAAGACGCCTTCCCGAGGCGGAGGCTCCAGGGCGTGACCCTGGTCCTGAAAGTCTTTCCCAAAAGAAACCTCGACGGATTGAGTCCGTGCTCAAATTGTGGTAGATTCTGTCCCCGTTCGGGTGACAATCTGTCAATCGGGTCGGACATATTCGCCGTTCCCGGAGGTTCCTGTGAAGCGCTACCTTTGGTCGCTCACTTCTCTCTCCCTCTTTTGGCTTCTGGTCATGGTTCTGGGATCGTCTCGCATCTGGGCGCAAGTCGATCGCGGCGCCCTGGCAGGGACCGTCACTGACTCGAGTGGAGCAGTGGTTCCCGATGCCACGATCACCATCACCAACGTTGAGACAAACCAGTCAATGAAAGTCAGCACCGACAATGCCGGAGGCTACGTCGCCAACCTCCTGCGCATCGGCCGATACACCGTCACGGCGGAAAAAGCGGGTTTCCAAAAGACCGTGCAGACCAACGTGGAGGTCAATGTTAACCAGGTCCTCCGCGTGGATCTGGTCCTTCAAGTTGGTGCCGTCTCGCAGACCGTGGAGGTAACGGCAGCGCCGCCGCTCATCCAGAGCGAAACTTCCTCCCTCGGCACCATTGAGACAGAGCGCCGCATCGTTGATTTGCCACTCAACGGTCGCAACTTCATTGCGCTGGCGTATCTGGGTCCCGGCGCCAACTCCGGCCAACAGGGCAGCAACGTCAGCGGGGGAGTCTTCGAGAACGAACGCGGCAACGAAGCCCTCTCCGTCAACGGGCTGCGCGTTTCGAACAACAACTTCCTGTTGGACGGTGTGGACAATAACGAGTTTGGATTGGGCGGCGTCATCGCCATGCCTCCACCTGACGCCATCCAGGAATTCCGCATCGAAGAGAACTCCATGAGTGCGGAATTCGGCCGTGGCGGCGCCGCGGTCAACGTGGCGCTCAAGTCGGGGACAAACGATATCCACGGAGGAGCCTACGAGTTCATCCGCAACGATGCGCTCGATGCGCGCAACTTTTTCGACGCGACGAAGCCGGCTTTTCGGCGGAACCAGTTCGGCTTCTATCTGGGCGGTCCCATCAAGAAAGACAAGACCTTCATCTTCGGAGACTATCAGGGAATTCGTGTGAGTCAGGGATTGACCAATGTGTCGACGGTGCCCTATGCCAGCGAGCGCGGTGGGGATTTCACTGACCGGCTTTCGGGCGACGCATTTTCCCCGTGCCCAAATCCGGGAGCGGGTGATCCAACTTTCGACACGGGGACAATTTTCAATCCGATGAGCACACGCGACTTCACCTGCGCCGATGGCACACCGATCCAGTTGCGCGACCCGATTTCCTACCTAGGGCAAATTAATGTGCTCCCACCGGCGGGGTATTGCGCCGCCAACCCCTCTCCCAGTTGTGTGGACATCAACCCTGTGGGGCAGAACATCGCCAATCTCTACCCGGACCCCAACAGCGCGGGTCAAGGCCTGTTCGACAACTACGTTTTGAACCCCAAACTCACCAACAATCAAGATTCATTCGACATCCGCGTGGATCACCGTTTCCGTGAACAGGACCAGCTCTTCGTCCACTATAGCTACGGGAACATAAAAAGCCACCGGCCGGGCTCATTGGGCTTGCTTGGCGGGGACGAGTGCTGCCCGAGCGATTCCACGAACCGCGCCCAACACTGGGCGTCGGGCTGGACCCACACCTTGAGCCCCACGGTGGTGAACGACTTGCACGGCGGATTCTTCCGTTACCATGTTGCGGGCTTGCCGCTCAACTTTGGGAAGAACCCTTCACAGCCCTTGGGCATTGCGAACGCCAATCGCGGCGATCAGACCTCCTCGGGTTTAACCCTTATTGAGCCTGCGGGCTATACAGGCTTGGGCGACTCGTTGTGGACCCCGGAGTTTGTGGTCGAGAACATCTTCCAGATTGCCGACACCCTCAGTTGGGTACGGGGCAGGCACTCGCTCAAGTTCGGCGTGGATTTCCGGCGGCAGCAGCGTAACTTCTTCCAGACTACCGCACCGGCTGGATGGTTCACGTTCAACGGCCAGTACACGGCTGACTTGGCCACGGCCACGGGAGGAAACGGGCTGGCTGATCTTCTCCTTGGTGTTCCCAACTTTTTCGAGCAGGATACGTTGCAGGGCGAATACCCAACGCGCTATTGGGACTTGGCGGGGTTCGTTCAGGATGATTTTCGTGTGAACTCTGATCTGACTTTGAACCTCGGCCTCCGTTACGAGGTCGTGTCGCCGGTCAACGGCCGCATCGGGAATTTCGATCTGCAGCGCGGCGTGGTGGTCGTCGCGGCGGGGCCGAACGCTGTTCCGCACGCAGGCGTCAAGTTCGACAAGAATAATCTTGGCCCTCGCGTCGGCTTCGCCTGGTCACCGTTTGGGAAGAAGCGCACGGTGGTCCACAGCGGCTTCGGCATCTTCTACTCGCAAGAGGGTAACATCTTTGATGACCTGGGCTTGAATCCTCCCTATCTCGATGTCAACTCCCAGGTTTTCAGTGCCGCGAACATCCCGGCGCCGGGGCAGTACATCAACGATATCCTGCCCGCGACCGTCACCTATCCCGATCCCAAC
>JAIQGB010000067.1 GCA_020072905.1 Terriglobia bacterium
GACACCGCATCATGGGTGCAAATGTGCGGTGGAGGATGGAGACCAGACTACCTAGACCCAGCATCACAACAGTACGTCTTCTACGAAGGAAATGCAAATGACGCATTCTTCGGCCAAGAACTCAAACGAACAGGATTCGTGGGCGGCTACACAGGGATGAAAGTCAAGCGCGCTTCGGTGGGTGGAGAAGGGCTCGTCCTCGATCACTTCAGCCGCGACGCACTAGAGTTGCACCTCAAACACAACGGCGACGTGCAGAAGCCTTACCTCTCGGGCGTGAAGACCATCTTCATGGACAGTTGGGAAGTCTACGGGTCGAATTGGACTCCGCGATTGCCCCAGGAATTTGAACGGCGCCGAGGCTATTCACTCAATCCATATCTGCCCGCGCTTTTCCTGCCCACCGGCGACGTCGGCGCGCGCGTGCGCTACGACTTCCGGCGAACCCTCTCTGCACTGGCACTGGAGAATTTCTTCGCTCCGCTCAACACCTGGGCCCACCAGAACGGCTTCCTGACGCGGATTCAGGCGCACGGCACACCCGCCGACATTCTGGAAGCCTACGGAATGAACGATTACCCGGAGGGAGAATCCTACGGCGAGCAGGATCGCCGGTGGATCAACATCCGCGACCGGAAACTGGCCACCTCCGCCGCGCACCTCTTTGGCCGCAATCAAGTATCCGGCGAGGCCTTCACGTGGCTGCGCTGCCCGCAATTCCAGGTAACGCTGGAAAACATGAAGGCCGCGGCTGACGCGATGTATCTCGACGGCATCAATCAGCTCTATTACCACGGCGTGCCGCTGACTCCCTCCTGGGTGGAAGCACCGGGTTGGTATTACTACGCGGCCACGGATGTGAGCCGCGCGAACACCTGGTGGCCCTACCTAAGAAACCTCTCCGACTACATCCGGCGCGCCGACTTCATGCTGCAGCAAGGCACGCCGGTCTCGAGCGTGGCGGTCTACCTGCCCATCGAGGACGTCTGGTCGAGAGCGTACGGAAGTTGGGACGACTTGGCGGGCGCGCTCGAACAGCACCTGAGCGAAGGCGGCGCGGCGAGCACGGCCGCCATGCTTGCGGATCTTCAGGACGGCGGATTCGATTTCGATTTCGTAAATGCCCGGAGAATACTCGCAGGGCGCATCGACGGCAGTCGCATGCAAATCGGGCCGATGAGCTATCGGGTCGTGATTCTTCCCAAGATCGAATCCATCGAGCCGGAGGCGCTGGAGCGACTTCGAGATTTTTGCCGCGCGGGTGGCACGGTCATCGCCATCAATCGCCTGCCGGATCGCTCTCCCGGCCTCGTCGAAGGAACGAACAGAGATGGACGCGTCAAGAATCTAGCGCGCGAGATTTTCGGCGAGACCTCTGATGCGAATCGCCAGCCGTGGCGCGCCGAGTTGCGCGCGCGTGGCAATTCGTGCGGCGCAGGCGAAGGCGTTTTCCTCCCTCAAGATCCTTATCAGAATCTCGTCCCGCGGGCCTTTCCCTTGCCGCGCGTTGTGGCGAAAATCATTCCTCCCGATCTGGTGATCAAACCTCAGGACCCCGAGATCGGTTTTGTCCGCCGGGAGACCGCCGACAGCAAAATCTGGTTCATCGCCAATCTTAGCGCTCGCGAGAAGCGGTTCCGTGCGCGCTTCCAACTGAGTGGCTGGACACCGTTTTTGTTTGACGCGATGTCGGGGTCTGTCGAGCCACTCCGTCGCTTCCATCAGGAAGGTAATTCCCTTCAGGCCGATCTCGCGCTGGGTCCATGGGATTCGGTGTTCGTGGTGTTTCGTCCCGGACCGCCGCCGGCGGGAGTGACCGACTCAAACGCCCAACGAATCTTGGGCGTGGCGAGCGGCGGGAAGGCAGTCGAAGCGGAGACAGATCAAAATGGAATGCTCTACGCGCACACTCCGGCGGGCATCGTGAAGGCCGAAGTCAGTGGGATTCCTGCGCCGCTGCTCCTGCACGGACCTTGGCAACTTCGTGTGACGGATGTTGATAAGGACCTTGAATCCCTTGTCAGTTGGACGCGGTTTCCGGAGTTGGAGTTGTGCGACTTTTCGGGAACCGGCTCCTACCGCGCGGAATTCGTCCTGCCGGGCTCGGATTTCTCGCCAGGATTACGACTCGTATTGGAGCTTGGCGAGGGTTACGACATCGCAGAAGTCTGGGTGAACGGGAAGGCGACTGGAGTCGCCTGGAAGCGGCCCTATGAAGTAGACATCACCGCGGCCGCTCGGGTGGGCACGAACAAGCTCGAAATCCGCGTCACCAACCGCCTCATCAATCGTATGAGAGTAAAGAACCCAACAGAAGCTGATCGCCCGCCCGCTATGTCGCCGCAGATGCTGCGCGATTATCTGCCCGAACCAGTCATCTCCGGCCTGATCGGTCCTGTCCGCGTACGAATCTCGCGCCGAGTCACGTTGCGGTGATTCCGCCCGGAGCTCATGCCCTCTTGCTCTGCTGGTAGAGTGAAACGAGCTGGTCGGGCCGCACCGCGACGTACTGGCTCCCCAGCGCCTTCACGATGTTTTCCGCCATTTCCATGTTCGTCAGCCAGTTCGCCAGAAACACGAAAAGGAAGGCTGGGCGTTGGGGTGGCGTCCAAGTGGTGATTTCGTTGACCGTGAAGCGTTCCGCCTCGCGCCGCGCCGAAGGAGTGAAGGTCATCACGTAGGGCGGCTGGTTGATCGCCCAAAAGACGGGAACACCGTGGATTTCCGTTACGAGGTTCTCTAGGGTGGTCTTATCGGTTCGCCCGTAGTTGGAGAAGACGCCCGTGATGCCCGGAATAGCCGCAATGCTCGCCAGCCTTTCGGGATTCATCTCCTGGTAGGTACAAATCGCCGTCGCATCGATGCGCGCGCGGTAGATGGCGGAGAGCCGCAGATATTCCTGCCAGATCTTTTCGCGCTGTTCCAACGGGTAGCCCTCCGCGTAGCTTGCTTCGTGGATATAGCCGATGCCGGTGAGGGCGTTCACGAAGCAATCACCCGGGCGAGCGTGCTTGTAGTAATAATCGAGAATGTCCGGCTGCCCGTCGAAGGCGGTTGAGCCCAGTTGCCACCCGATGGGCACGCTGCCGTGCCGCGGGTCGTCGAAGAGCTTGCGGTAGTAATGCCGCTGGAAGTTCCAGCCGTCACCGTCAGACCGGATAAAAGTGAAATAGACCTTGTCGCGCTGCAGCTTGACCGGAGGCGTGGATTGCCGCAGGTTGGCCGTGGTTCCGGAATGAACAGAGAGATTCCCGACCGTCGGTGAGTAGGCATCGAACGCCGTGCAGGGCGTGAACTTCGCGCACTCGCTGGCCAGCCGGACTCCCAGCGTCTCCCCGATTCCAGCCTCTTTGTCGCCGCTGTTCGGCCAGCCGAGACAAGGAATGTTGGGCGGCCACTTCATCATGATCTCGCGGGCGAATTGCATTTCCTCTTCGGAGGAAGCCTTGGGATTCTTCGTCACGTCCCCTGGGGCGGATATCCAAAGGATGGGGATTCTGAATTCCACCAGGTAATCGCGCAGCGCCACCTCGTGGGGGACGAGAACCGCAACGGCCTGCCGGGAGAGGCGGCCATCCAGGCGCTGAAAGGCCCAGCGGTAGGCGTCGATGTCCATCTTCCAAGCCAGTTTGCGCAGATCGAGGCCGGCCTCCGGCGTTTGCGGATCGTTTCCCATCTGGAGCTTGTATTGAGGGGCCGTGTGGGGCGTCGCCACCAACCCATCGTAGATGCCGGCGAGCATCGTGGCCACGTTGACGCTGGCGGGGACGTCCGGGTCGGTGAGGAACATCCTGGAGACTTCCGGGAGGAAGCGCTCGAAGACCGCGCCGATTTCCAGCCACTCGACCCGGTCCACGTCGCCGCGCTCGCGCAGCCAGTCGAGCCAGAGTTCGTCGTAGCGATCATGAATCAGATAGAGGCGAGGTTGAGACCGGTTGACGATACCCTGCAGGCAGGAGAGCGTGAGCCGCATGTCCCAGGCGAATGACGTCAGGTCGCCGGTGCGAAAGGCGAAGAGGGTGCGGGCGGGAGGCCGCGACTTCGGGCAGAGGGGAGAATCGGAGTCGGCGGCGCCGGAGACAGCGTGCGGCGCCAGGAGACCGCCCAGCGCGGCGGCCGAGGTCCCGATGAACGCTCTGCGGGTCATGTCGATTCGCATGTGGGTTTCCTGGGTTGTGAAAATCTCCGGCAAGGCCCGTGGACGCCCGTCTGGATTGAGGGCTGGCGTCGCGCAACCGTAATCGGTGACACATGCCGGGGCCGCGCTGTCATGCTGAGTGAAGCGAAGCATCCTCGCATTTTGTTAAAGAAATGCAGAGACCCTTCGCTGCGCTCAGGGTGACATGCCATCCAGCGTGTGACTTTCATCGGTTACACAACACTAGGGAGCTTTCTCGCCGCGTTTAAGGAATGTGATCTGTTTGCGTGACAGCCCCGCCATAAAGAAGCGCGCCTTGCGTCCCACGACTTTATCCGTTTCGCCCTTTTCCATCCCGATGACTTCCGGGTACCAGCCGTTTTCGAGTTTGGTCCGAGAGAGAGGCGCGCCGGCCTGGGTAGCCTGGATTTCGCGGCGATCGAGAATCATCTTCGGTGCGCTCCATCCCGTGGGGCTGCCCACGTCGGGATTGAAGCTGATGTAGATTCCATCCTGCTTCAGCCGTGTGTCGACGGCGTGATTGAGGAACATCACGTAGGTCTGGAGATAGGTATTCCAGTGGATCGCCGGGCCCCAGAACATCGATCCATCCGGCTGGTGGTAGTCCTTGGAGGCGGGGAAGACCGGGGTGAGGTGGCCCCACAGCGCCGGCTCACTCCACGCGCCCTTGTACCACTTCATGACTTTGCCGGACGGATTGTTGCGGTCGGCGTAACGCATGCGCGCCGCCCAGACGCCTTGCTCCTCGAAGGCAGCGTCGTAGCTAGTGCCGTAGAAATAGAAGTACTCCTTCTTCGGGTCGAGATAGAGCACGAAGTCGCCGGTCCCGCCCACGTCCCAGGGGCTCGCGGAGTCGCAGCGCACCGCGCAGGGCCGCGCTTCGATGATGAAACCCAGGTCCTCCCAGGTCGCGCCATTGTCGCGTGAGCGGAGCCAGCCGATCTTGGGCATGGTGGGCAGATGGTTGTTGGAGACACAGACATCGTCGAGCTCATAGTGGTAGGCGCCGTAGAGCGTCCCATCGTCGTCCTTCCAGGTTGTTTCGATCCAGATGAAAAGCTTGTCGTTCAGGGCGCCCAGTTTCGTCGAGACGCGATTGCCGAGATGAAAGAGATCCGGCCCCGAATTCTGGTGGGGGTGGCCGTAGGAATTGAACACATACAACGTGTCGCCGTCCCAGTGGGCCGGGCTGTTGCTGTCCACGCCGGTGATCAGGATCTCCGGCGCGTCGCTGAACGCGACCGAGGGAAGGCTCTCTTCAGCGGCCGTTCTCCTCGCTTGCCCGATCGGAGCGGATCCGCGCCGATCCGAGCCGGCAGAGACCGTGGTCAGGACCACGGCAATCACGACCGCCGCCCCAGCTCGCCGTAGTAGACGCCGCGCGGGATCAGGAGCATGTCATCAACGAGTTTTCCGATGGTCGTAGCGCGGAGGATTCCCGCGCGGTCGAGAATCATCTGGGGCTTGCTCCAGCCGGTGGGGTCGCCGAGGTCGGGGTTATAACTGATGTAGATGCCGTCTTCGGTGAGCTTGGTGTCGATGGCGTGGTTCAGCACCATCACATACATCTGGAGATAAGTGTTCCAGTGAATCGCCGGCCCCCAAAACATTGCGCCGTCCGGCCGGTGGTAATCGCGCTCGGCGGGAAAGACGGGGGTAACGTGGCCCCAGATCCCAGGCTCGTTCCAGCCGCCGTTATGCCACTTCATCGCCTTGCCGGCGGGGTCGTTCCGGTCGGCGTAAAGCAGGCGGGCCGCGAACACGCCCTGTTCGGCGAATTCCGGATCGTAGCTGGTGCCGTAAAAGTAGAAATACTCCTTCTTCTGGTCCAGATAGAAAACGAAATCGCCCGTCCCGCCCGAATCCCACGGGCTCTTGGTCAGGCAATTGATCCGGCAAGGGTCGGCGGAGATGACGAATCCGAGATCTTCCCACGAGGCGCCGTTGTTGATCGAACGGATCCAGCCGATGCGCGGCGCAGTCAGGATGTGCTGGTTGGAAAAGCAGATTGTGTCCGGCTCATAGTGGTAGGCGCCATAGAGCGTGCCGTCCTCGTCCTTCCACGTACTCTCAATCCAAATGTTGAAGCGATTGTTGGGGAAGCCCAGGTCAACGGAGAGGCGCTTGCCCAGGTGCTCGATGTCCGGTCCCGAGGTGCGCCACGGATGGCCGTAATTGTTGAACAGGTAGAGCACGTCCCCGTCCCAGTGGAGTGGGTTATTGGAATCGGCTTCGTGGAGCAGACTGCGTTCCGGCACTTCAACGCCGGGCATTTGGATGAGCGGGGCCGCGCGCAGCACCACCGAGGGAAGGCTGCTCTCCGCGGCGCCGGTTGGCCAAGCCGCCGGATTAACGGGCCCTGCGCCGCTCCGGTCGGCCGAAGAGCAGATGCCGCCCAACAGGAAAATGATGGTCCCTGCCCAGACTGCGCGCAGATTCCTTCGCATGAACCGGTCCTCGCAAGTTGTTCGCAGCGTTCGGAGGATTGCTGCGGCTGACGTTATCTGTGCGTCGCCGATGCGTTCGCTCAGCGCGTGGTGCCGCGCCCCCGCTTGGCGATCATCGCCAGGCATGGCTGTCCGTAAGACAATATGAAACCCACGGTGACCGGCCGGGTTTGTCCGAGAAACTGTGGCGGGCGGCCGGTTCCCTTGGCGCCTTCAGGATTGTTCACGCCCCACTCCGCCCAAGTGTCGCCCCGCCCATAGGGATCCGGAGACCGATCTTGGGTCGTCCGTATTTTCTCGAGCGCGCTCAGTGCCGCTTCACCGTAACGCGGATCAGTCCCTTTTTCTGAGAGTACCGCCAACGCATAAAGCGTGAGTGGCGAAACGTCCATGGACTCCGCAAGCCCGTCCGGACCGGTCACGTAGGCGAAGGCGCGTTCGAGCGACCCCAGGCATTGTCGGTCGTCGGTCATCGCATAGTAGTCCGCCAGCGCCATCATCGCATGGTCGGTGAATCCCGGAATCTTCGGCATGCCCGGATTCCCCAGATAGGCCGGCCAGCTTCCATTGGGGTTCTGATGCTTTAGCAGGGTTTGCACGGGGACTTCTGTCGCGCGGAGAAACCTCTGTTCGCCTGTATACTTGTGGAACTCACACATCATATGGAGATGCACCGACGTGGTGCGGGCATCGCTTTGAATGATCTCCGGCTTCAGGCCCGCCAGGTAGTTGCCACATCGAATGAGCCAGTCCCAAGCAACGGGATCGCCGCTGACGCCCGCCCAGGCGAGCAATCCCAATAGCCAGGAGTGGTCGGGCTCGCCGGCATCCGCGGTGGCCACGTAGCAATGCCCGTAGCTGTGCGTGTACATCCCCCAATAGGGGTGATGCCGGATGTCGAGATCCAGCAG
Organism: Terriglobia bacterium; assembly: GCA_020072905.1. Lineage (GTDB taxonomy): Bacteria > Acidobacteriota > Terriglobia > UBA7540 > UBA7540 > JAIQGB01. Next base: position 7,518 of record JAIQGB010000067.1, read on the forward strand.
ATGCCGCGCCACGATCTTGCACCGCTCCCAAGCGGCGGGATCGCCTGTACGAAAGTAGTAGAGCAGGAGTCCAAGAAGTTGGTCGCCCTCGTTATTTTGCCAATAGCCTTCCCGGGGCATTTCACCCTTGTCTCCCCACTTCGTTCCGGGATGGCACATGTACGTAGTGGAGGGAGTGAAGTATTTGAAATCCCCGTAATCGAATTTTCCGTAACACCTCAGGAAGTCGATGTGCCGGTTCAGCCAGCCATAGCACTCGTCCAGCATCTCGTCGAACTGGGGATAGCCTTTGCCGCGCGGTGAGAGCGCACCCAGTGCTGCCGTTCCGGAAACATAGCCAGGGTCAAGATGCGCACGAACGGGAGCGAGAGTCTTGCTCCACCATTTCTTCTCAAAGGTTGGCGTCCCCCGGCCTCCCCAGGCGCTTAAGACGATTTCCTGTGTCTTGGCCATACCCTGGCGCGCATCCAGGCATTTCTTCTTGGCGTCCACAAAAGCCCAATACGGATGGGGAAGGATGGGCCAGTATTTGGTCATGGAGTACGCCCGCTCGCCCTGCGGATTCGCCGGGAGCAGCGGTTTGCTCAGCAGATGATCGATTCCCCGCTCCGGCCACAGCCCCACACTCAGCTCGCCTTGCTTGAGGGCGATTTCGTTCGGGTACCCTTCCCAGAAGTTCGGAACGCAGACTCCCAGGCATCGCTGCTGATTCTGGACGTACAGCCATCCGGGGGAATGCTCGCCGTTGCAGCCGCCGCTGGAGAGATTCTGTATTCTGCCATCGGGATTGTGGGTTTTGGCCCAGTACCAGTTGTGGTCTTCCTGCAAGACATAGACCGGCCAGTCCTTTAGAAACGGACCGTCATACACTCCCGTCGCACAGCCGATCACCAGGCGCTCCGGTTCAAATTCGAACGGGAAAACCACGCGGATGTCCTTCACTTGCTCGGAGGGATTGTCGGTGGTGTTGATCCAAGTAACTTCCAGGAGGATTTCCGAGCGGCCCCTGAAGGCGGTACAACGGATGATGGAGTCGAACAAAGCGTCGTTGTCATGGGCGCGGCACTTCCCTTCGATCCGGACTTGCGCCCGCACCGGTCCTCGCTCTTCGACGACCACGCGCCGAGTGTGACCATCCAGCGAAACGCGGAACACCTTCCCATCGTGCCGCGTCAGCACCAGATCGCCGGCAGATGCTCCCGTGACGATCGGCTGAGGTTTTCCGGCCGAGTCAGGAGCAGACAGCATTTCCAGCCAACTCCCGCCGGACTTGGCGATGGTGAGGGTGATTTCCCCGCTGTCGAGGATGATCCGCTCACCATCTTCACGGACCAAGGCTGATGCTTGCGGGGTCTGGCCCTCCCGCAGGACGTAATCACCGGGGCCTGCGGCGGCCTCAAACGCTACCGCCAGCCAGCGGATACTGCCGTCAGGCCAATTCAGTGCAGGCCGGAATTGCGCGATAACAGCCTTCCCCTCGGACGAGTAGACGGCCAGGTTTTCCGGACGATGCAGCCGCCCGCGTGCGAAAGGCACGCTTGTTTCGACGGGCGCGCCGAGCGGCGGCGGACCGGCGGGTGAGGGCACGTGAAGAACGATGGCTCCCTCATCGCCAGTCTGTGGGCCGAGGTTACCTGCGGTGCGCGCCGGCAGGAGCGAGCCGAGAGACAGGGCCGCGCCGGTTCCGAGAGTTCCACTGAAGAAGTCGCGGCGGGAGAGTCTGTTGGACTTTCGGGACCGCTTCATCTCTCTCCTCTGGTCCGGGTCATTCCGGTTTTTCTCCCGGCTTCACGAAGGTGATCTCGAAGTTTGAGAGCCCGCCAAGAAACAATCGAGCAGAACGACCGGCAAGCTTATCGGTCTCTCCTTTGGCTGTCCCAATGATTTCGGGATACCAGCCATTGTTCAAAACGTCGGCAAGACCGGTCTCTCCGCCCACCGTGGCCTGGTGAATGCCGGCGAGGTCAATTGTAGCCCGTTCAGGGCGGCACTTGCCGGGCTGATGCCAGGCGCGACGTTTCCCCCCAGCCTCACAAAACTACGGGCAGGCCCGAAGACCTGCCCGTGAGACAGGAGGTTCTTGTTCGCCGAACACCTCACGACCTACCACACGAATTTGAGAGAAAACTGCATGGCGCGCGGGTCGGTCTGCACGTTGGTAATCTGGCCAAACGAGCAAGCGAATACGTGGACGTAGTCGAGCTCTCCATTCGGCCCCGGCGGCAGGCACCACTGGTTGTTCGGAACGCCCAGGTTCTGGTGGTTAAAGGCGTTAAAAACATCCCAACGGAAGTTGAAATACTTGGACTCGCTAAGACGAAACTCCTTGGCTAGTGACATGTCGGCGTTCCAGTAGCCCGGAGTGCGGCCCGAGGGCGGGCGCAACCCGCTGTTGCCGAGCTGCCAATAGCCATCGACGCTGTCGTAATTAACGGGTGTTCCGTCAGCGTAGACGCCGTTCCAGAGGGCTGTGGTGAGGGCCTGGTCGCAACCCCAGGCGGGGCAGAGGGCGTTCGGGTTATACCACTGCTGCTGGAGTTGCTGCTCCGTTTTGCCGCTCCGCCCGGCCGAGAGGTCTCCTACCACGTTTGGCCGGCAACTGATAGAACGATACAAACCGGTGCAAGCCGGTGCCGCCGTGGTAAAGAACATCGGCACGCCAGACTGGAAGTTCCAGTTCTGGGTCAGCTTCCAGCCTCCCACAAAAGCGTTGGCCCATCCTCCCACGTTCGCAAAGCGCTTCCCCTTTCCGAAGGGCAGTTCGTAGGTCGAAGCGAAGTTGAAGACATGCGGCGTATCGTCGGGCGAGAGGGCATCGTATCGGCGTAGATTGTGGATGTCGTCGGCGCTGGTATGTTGGAAGAAGTCCGCAGCCCCGCCGCCGGCTGCCCCGGGAATCCACGCGATGCGTCCCACGCCTCGGTTGCTCAGTGTGGAGGGACCGAAGGTGTTGGCGGCCAGCGCGCCGAGCCCTGCGCTGACGATGTTCTTGGAATACGTGTAAGCGGCGATGAAATTGAGGCCGTGCGAATAACGCTTCTCCACCCTAAGCTGTCCTGAATGGTACTTGCTGTATCCGTCCGGCGAGAGCAGGGACTGGACCGACCACCACTGCGGGTAGGGGGCGAGCGCATACCATCCTGAACAAACGACGTGGTCATTGGCGGGAAGGTCCCACTGTCCGCAATCACCCCACAGGCCATTCAAGGAGGGGTCGACCTGGTAGGTGTAATCATTAATGTGGGACCGGAGCCGCGTCAAATCAGCTTTGGGGACCACGTTGATGTTGCGGAATTCGTCGCCCAGCAAGTGCGAACCGTGGCTGCCCACATAGGCTGCGCTTATGAGGATGTTGCCGGGCAGCTCGCGCTGGATGGAGATGTTCCATTGCTGAATGTAGGGGTCCTTGTCTCCTTTAATAAAGCCGTAAATGTTCCCGTTTGTAACCCCCACCCATTGGAAGTCGTTTTTGCGATTGGCGTTCAGGTCTGGGAACTGAATCGAGGGAGCGCCGCCGCTGAGCGTCCACCCGGGCACCTCCAAATAATTCGGGTAAGGGTCGGTGACTGGAGTGCCGACAGGGACGTAAGACCCCAAGCTCGAGAAGGCCCCGTTACCCTGGCCAAAGGCGGCGGAGAGGCTGTTGCTGTAAATCAAACCATATCCGCCGCGAATAACCGTCTTGTCGTTTCCGAAGGGCGACCAGGCAAAGCCGATCCGAGGACCGAAGCTTCCCTTGTTGGCCGGGAAGAGGTTGCGGTCAGGGTGGGACGGCGTTCCCGGGTAAACGATCTTGCCCAGGACGTTGAGCTCGGGATTCTTCTGGGAGAGGTCGAAGTTGGCCAGCATGTCGTGGCGCTCGCGGATCCACCCGTACACGTCCCAGCGAAGTCCTAAGCTCACTGTAAAATTCTTGGTCACGCGGAAGTCATCTTGCGCATAGGCGGCATAATCGTCGTTGGTTTGCCAGGGCGAAAATTGGACGGCGGAAGTGCCTCCGCCCTCAATGACCGACCCCAGCAGGAAATCGGCCAGCCCATTCCAGTTCGGGCCTCCGCCGTTAGCGGGGTTATCGGTGAGGTAGCCGTCGAAATTGATGTTGTAACCCGTGGCCGAACTTCCCCACAGGTTGTTTCGCCGGAAGGTGAAGCCACCTTTGATGGTGTGTCGGCCCCAGATTTTCGTGATGCTGTCAGTCAGCGTATAAGCCTGCTGTCCAGTGGTGACGTCCTGGTAGGCGGGAGGGCCGAAAGAGAAGTAACTGTTACTGAGGTTGTTCCAGAAGGCAATGCTCGGCACCGGCTGTAAGGGATCGTACAGCCAGAAGTTCAGGCCCTTAACCCGCTCCTTGACTGCCTTGGTTTGAGTCACGCTGTCGGGGTTCTCCTTGCCGACGAGGTTTTGACGGCCAAAGGAGAGGCGGAACTCATTGACCACAGTAGGGGTGAAGGTCGACGTCAAACCCACGATGGCGAGCTGATTCCGCGTGTTGTATGGAAAGGCTCCCGCAATGCCGGTGCCCAACTGCGCCGCGGGCCCGTTGTATGGATACCTGTAGTTCTCGTAGTAGCTCGGATTGAAGAGCCAGGAAATGAAGAGCCGGTTCTTGTCGTTAATGCTGTGATCGATTTTCACCGAGGCATTGTGAGTGGTCATACTGCTTCCGACCGTGCCGATGTAGTTGTTGCAATAGATGCCGCACGGCGAGAGCGGGTCAACGAAGTTCGGATTGGGGATGGAATCGAGATAGTACTTCGCCAGCGGATCGATCCGATCCTGCGGGATGACCGGATTAGTGAAAGGCGTCCGGTCGTACCAGCCAGCGGCGTTGGGGGTAGTCGTAGTGGGATCATAGAGGCAGCGATTCGGGCTGTTTACCGGATCACACACCGCGTCATAATACGGACTTCCCGTAAAATCTCCATTCTTATCGCCCGGCATGGGAACGGTCAAAATCCTGTTCTGGCGTTGATGGAGAAGGGAGATTTCCTCTGATACGAAGAAGAACGTCCGGTTTTTCCCGTTATAGACGTGAGGAATATAGACCGGCCCTCCCAGCGTGCCGCTGAAGTTAGTCCAGTTCACCCACGGCTGCAGGAAGGGTTCGCCGTTCGTGTCGCGTCTTGCGAAGGGATTGGTGGCGCTGAACACCGAATTACGGTTGACGATGGAGCCCGACCCGTGGAGGTCGTTGGTTCCGGACTTGAGCACCACGTTGACGACCATGCCGCTCGTGCGGCCGTACTCGGCCGCGAGGCTGTTCTGAACCAAATTGAACTCGGACACCGCGTCCGGTGAAGGATTGACCGTCGCGGCTTCCGCACCGACCGTTGCGTTCAGCGCGCCTTCGAGGAACCAGGCGTTCGCACCTGCCTGTCCTCCGTTGGCGCTGACGCTCGAGCCGACCAAGTGGAGCGGGTCAGGAAATCCGCCGAACTGGCTGTTGGAGCCGAAAACTGCTCCCGAGGGCCCGCTGGATTGAATCACCCCCGGGAAGAGCTGAACCAGAGTCTGAATATCGCGACCCTGGAGGGGGATGTTCTCGAGGTAGCGTTTGGTGACCCCGGTGCTGAAGTTCGAGGAGGTTGTTTCCACCAATTGCGCCTGAGCGCTGACCTCAACCCTCTGCGTGGTGGGGCCAACCTTTAGTTGGGCGTCGCTGGTCACCGTCGTGCCTGCCGTGACCATGACATCCTTGATTTCAAGCGGGCCGAAGCCCGACGCCTCGATGTGGATGGTATATCGGCCGGGCACCAGCTCCGCAGTCAAGTAAAAGCCCGCGGCGTTGGTCTCCAGACGGGTTTCCACTCCCGTATCCACGTTGCTGACGATGACGGCCGCGCTCGGGACCACCGCACCTTGCGGATCGGTTACCGTCCCACGGATGGCGCCGCGATCGAGCGAAGCCATCAGTTGCGTTGACAGAAGAAGAACAGCTCCCCAAGTCATCAAGATTGCGAGAAGGCGGATGCGCTGCATGGGTCCCACTCCCCCTTTGCGTTGAATCCCAACTCCGACGGCATGCATTCAAGGAAACTCGGCGGGAATCTACCGCCGCAATGAGTCCATCCCAGCAAATCGCGATCTTTTTCAGGTTCGTCGTTGTGGACTATAGGTAGGGTGCGGCGACTTGTCAAGTGAAATGTTTCATCTTGCCATGAAAGCTTTCAGAAACGCCCCCATTCCCCTTGCTCGCCATTACGTCGTGGCCGCAGCGCAATTTACTTCACATGAGTGAATCAGACTGGCCTTCACGTGCCGATTCTTGACCGCCAGCGGGCGGTACGTCGAGAAGGTAAATGTGTCCGAAGGAATACTTTCACAATGTGATGAAAAGTTTCTTGACAAAGGTGCCCGCTGGTGATAGGTAGTCCGTTCACTCGCGCACCCCGAGGTACGGCCCGAGCAGGAGTGGCAGTGGCTTGGGCTTGCGCCCGAGCCCCGCAACCTGGAGCATTTCATTGCCGAAACGCCGTCTTCCCGATAAGCGGCCAGCCAAAGCCGAACTCGTCGCACCTGCTGCGCCGGCTGCCGATTCGAATTCTGTCACCAGGATCTGCGCGGTCAGCCTCTACCCGATCCTGACGCCGCGCGTCTCAGGGGACAGCTCGCAGCATGTGCTGATCAGGCTCGACACCGAGAGCGGCATAACGGGCGTCGGCGAGTATGCCGACGTCACAGACCTGCCGTTGACGATGCCTGACCTGGGGGACCTTCAGGCCAGCCTGAGCAATGTCCTGTGCGGCCAGAACGCCATGGAGTTGTCCCGCCTCGACCACTTGCTGGGGATGCTCTTCACCGGCCGCGGCGACACCGGCATCTATACGGGCAGCCTGCGTGCCGGGATCGAGATGGCCCTGCACGACATCGTCGGCAAAGCGCTGGGCGTTCCTGTATACGTCCTCTTCGGCGGGCCGGTGCGCACGAGGATCAAGGTCTGTTTTCCGCTCTTCCGGAATCTCCATGAGAAGCACGTCGAGTTCAACCTTCGCCTCGTGGAACGGTTCCGGCGCGAAGGCTTCGACGTTTTCCGGGTCTACATCGGCGGCGTGCCGGAGTACGACGACTTGTTTCTTGCCGCCTTGCGGAAAGAATTTGGAGACCGCATCACCATGCAGGCTTTCGATCTCAGCAACCACCTGCACGCTGCGGATGCCGTGCGGCTGATCAACCGCCTGCGGAGGCACTACGAACCGCAGTATGTGGAGAGTGTGGCGCCCATTCACGACGTCAAGGGCATGGCGGAGGTCCGGGCAAAGATTGACATCCCGGTGAGCGAGCACGTCGGTGACGGCCGGCACGCGATAGCGCTCTGGGAGGCGCGGGCCGTGGACATCATCAATGTCGCCAACAGCGCGCACGGCGGGATGCGCGAGTCTCTGAAGGTCTTCGCGGTCGCCGAGGCACTGGGGCTGCGTACCATCTTGAGCACGACCCAGGAGACTTCGCTAGGCACTGCGGCGGAAGCTCACGTGGGAGCGGCCGTGGTCAACCTGCATTATCCGACCGTGGCGATTGGTCCCAAGCTCTACACCGCCGACCCGGCGCGCCATCCCATTCAGTACGAAGACGGCTACATGCGGGTGCCCGATGGACCCGGGCTGGGAATCGAGATCGACTGGGAAAAGGTTGAGCAGCTTCGTCATCCCCTGGGCTGGCGGGATTTCGAAATCGACCACTCCGTCCCGGACGTTCACGACCGGCCGTGGAAAGTCAACCTGGCCACGGGGTTGAAGGGAATGAGGAAGAAGTAACATGGCGCCCGTCCGAAAGATCAACCTGCTCGAGCTCCTGGCGAATCAGCCGCCGCGCGCCAATTTCCATGTCCTCGAAATCGACCGGAAATACACCGTGCGTGTGGCCAGAACTGCGGGCCGATTCCCCTGGCACTACCACCCCAACGGCGATGAGGGCTGGTTTGTCTTCGAAGGCCGCGTGCGGATCGAAATGGAAGACGGCGCGGTGGAACTCGAGCGCGGGGATTTCACCACCATTCCGCGCGGCGTGCGCCACTCGCCGGAGGCGCTGGTTCCCGAGACGATTGTCGTCATCTTCAACCTGCGCGAGCTGGGGATGGTGCTGGATGACCCCGGAGCGGATTTGGGTGGCTTTGGGGAGAGCGACCTCACCCGGCCGGAACCGCAGCCATGATGCTGAACGACAAAGTCGCCGTGATCACCGGAGGCGGCTCCGGCATCGGCCGGGGCATCGCTCGGGTCTTCAGCAAACACCGAGCACACTCGATCATCCTCGACGCGAACGCGGAAGCGGCGGAGGCCGTGGCGCAGGAGATCACCGGGGAGGGTGGATGTGCCCGCGCCGTTGTTGTGGACGTTTCCTGCGCAGCCCAGGTCAACAGGACCTTCGAGGAGATTCAGAAGCACACCGAGAAGCTCGACATCCTGGTCAACTGCGCGGGGATTTACGTTCACAAGGACGCGGTGACTCTGGAGGAAGCGGACTGGGACCGCTGCCTGGACGTCAATCTGAAGGGCGCTTGGCTCTGCTCGAAGCAGGCCATTCCCAGGATGGTTGCCAACGGCGGCGGCTCGATCATCAACATCGGGTCCACGCACGCCGAGCGCGCCCAGGGGAAAGCCTTCCCTTACGGGGTCAGCAAAGGCGGCCTGATTTCCCTCACCCGCAGCCTGGCGGTCGATTTCGGCCGGGACGGCGTCCGGGTCAATCTGATCTGTCCGGGGTTTGTGCTGACTCCGCTGACCCTGGAACTCTTCTCGGGGCCGCGCGCCGCGGCGCTCGAAGAGTTGATCGCCATGGAGCCGATGCCGGTCCGCATCTACCCGGAGGACATCGCCAACGCCGCGCTCTTCCTCGCTTCGGACATGGCGCGTTGCATCACGGGCACCACCCTTTACGTCGATGGGGGACGAACCATTTCCGCCGGCATCGACCACGCCGAGTAGCGCATGGGATCATCGCCCGCGATTGCGCCTGTTGGCCGCGCCGAGCGCACGGTTCTGGCACTCCTCTTCTTCGCCACGCTGATCAATTACCTCGACCGCCTGGCAATTTCCATTGTCGCCCCCACCTTGCAGGACCAGTTCTCCTTCTCGAATGTCGATTACTCGCACATCGTCTTCTTCTTCATCTTCGGCTACACCCTCGGCCAGACGCTGTTCGGCAAACTGATCGACCGCATCGGCACGCGATCGGGGCTGTTGATCTCGGTGGGGTTGTGGTCGGTCGCCGCCTGCCTCCACAGCCTGGCCGTGGGCGCCTTCACGTTTGGTCTTTTCCGTTTCCTTCTCGGCTTCACGGAGGGAGGAAACTGGCCGGGCGCCGTAAAGGCGGTCAGCGAAAACTTCCCGGTTCCGCGCCGGGCTTTTGCCGTGGGCGTCTTCAACAGTGGGTCCATCCTTGGAGCCGTCCTCGCCCCACCGGCTATCGTCGCTATTGTGCATTGGTGGGGATGGCGGCCCATGTTCACCATCGTGGGCGTGAGCGGATTCTTCTGGATTGCCGCGTGGTCTCATTTCTACGGGCGCCGCGCGCCGAGCAACAGGCAACCGGTCGATTCAAATCGGGCGCGGCGCGGTTCGACCCTTCAGCACTTGCGGCGGCGGGCCGTCTGGGGACTGATGATCGGGCGATTCTTCTCCGACCCGATCTGGTGGTTCTATGCCTTCTGGCTGCCCACTTATCTCGCCCAGGCCCGCGGTTTTGACCTGGTGAGTATAGGAAAATCCGCATGGATCCCTTACACGGCCGCCGGCGTGGGAGGATTGTTGGGAGGCCACGCCTCGGGCCTGTTGGTCCGGAAGGGGTGGACGCCTGTCGCCGCACGCAAGGCCGTTATGGTCGCGGGCGCCATTTTGATGTTGGCCGGGTTACCGGCAATCTGGGCGACGAGCCACGTGGCGGCGCTCGCCTGGATCAGTGTGGTGCTGTTCGGATACGCGGGTTGGGCGAGCAATATGTTGAGCCTCCCGGCGGACCTCTTTTCTTCTGCCTCGGTGGGAGAGATCACCGGACTCAGCGGCACCGCCGCGGCTCTGGGAGGCATGCTGCTGACGCTTGCCGTCGGGCGCATCGTGCAGCGATTCTCTTACGGCCCCGTGTTCGTTGTGGCATCCATCATGATTGTTTGTGCGGCGGCGGCCATTCTCACTCTGGTGCGGGAGGATGGCAGGCGACAGCCTGAGCTTCCCGTCGTGCCGCCCCCCAACGGGGTTGCGCGCGAACCCGCGCGTGGGCTGTAATGAAGTCGCGGCATAGCAGCCATCAACTTATGAAAGCATCAAGGAGAATAGGTAATGGCCAATCCGAACCCGAAGATTTCCAAGATTGAATGCCTCCAGCTCCGTTCGCCGCACGCATCGCCGGACGACTGCGACGGGGCGGTGGACACGGCGGTCATTCGCATCACGGCCGATAACGGCGTGTACGGCCTGGGCGAGACGGATGCGCCGCCCAACGCCATCGCCGCGCTGCTCGAAACGCCCACCGCGCACATTTGGAGCCGCAGCGTCCGCGATGTTCTGCTGGGCGAGAATCCGCTGGAAGTGGAGCAACTCTGGGACAAGCTCTACGAAGGGACGATTTATCACGGGCGCCGCGGCTTGGGCATCATGCTGATTTCGGCCATCGACATCGCGCTCCACGACCTGCGCGGCAAGTTGCTTGGCAAGCCCGTCTATCAACTCCTGGGCGGGGCGGCGCGGCCGTTTGTGATTCCCTACGCGACGTTGTTTCCCAGCATGCCGCAAGGACGGCCGTGGGCGGAAATGCGCAAGGCCTGCCTTGCACTCATCGAGAAGGCTTTGGCCTTCGGCTTTCGCGCCATGAAGATGGAAATGCTCTTCTACGATTTGATCGACGATAGAGAGCTCGTGAAATTCATCCACGAATGTCGCCAGCTCGCCGGCGACGACCGCGAATTCATGATCGATGTTGGATACCGCTGGAAGAATTTCAACGACGCGCTCTGGGTGTTGCGCCGGATTGAGGACGACAAGGTCTTCTTCGTCGAGACGCCTCTGCACACGGACGATCTCGACGGCCTGGCGCGCCTGGCGGACGGCACCACCACGCCGCTCGCCGTCGGCGAATTCCTCCAAACTCGTCACGAATTCCGCGAGCTCATGGACCGCGGGCACTGCGACGTCATCCAACCCGACTTGGGCCGCGTGGGAGGATTCACTGAAGCGATGCGCTGCGCGCGCCTGGCGGCCGAGCGCGGGCTCTACTGCGTGCCGCACGCCTGGAAGACGGGGCTCACTGCGGCGGCCACGCGGCACTTCGGCGCGGCAGTCCCGAACTGCCCGTACACGGAACTCTTCCACCCCGACTTCTTCCCCTCGTTCCTGCGGCCGCGGCTGGCCAGGCCCGAGGCGCCCGTCGTGGATGGCAAGTGGGCCTTGCCGGAAGAGCCCGGCGTGGGCGTGGATTTGGACGAAGAGATTGTCAGCAAGTGCCTTGTCAAGCCGCCGCCAGTGGTTGATTGATGCACGCCGTCGGGGGCGTCGGGTTACCAGAGAGGTTCCCAGCCCATGCGCATTTCGCGCCGCACGGTCGTCGACGTCAGCCTGCTCGTCCTCGTGAACAGCATGTGGGCCGCGCAGTACGCCGCCTACAAAGTTGCCACGGAGAAGATGGGCCCCATCACCGTGAGCGCTTGGACATTCCTGATGGCGTCACT
>JAIQGB010000464.1 GCA_020072905.1 Terriglobia bacterium
GGCTGAATCCCAACAGACTGCGCAGGCTCAGGTGAGTCGCGGCCGCCGCCACGGCGCTCGAGGTGCTCGCGGCCGCGCCTGCCAGTGCGCCGACCAACACGGCGATTTGAACGACGGCCCAGAGCAGCGCGAGGATCAGGAGGAGCAGCGAAGATTCCGGCAGCCACAGCCATTGATAGGCGCCATAGCCCCAGAGGGCGGCAATCACCGCCAGCGCGCCCACAACGGCCGGGCTGCGCGCCACGATCGCCAGGCTCCACTTCCAGGTGGCGAGGGCGTTCCTCATTCGTTCGACCTCAATTCATACGGTCTCAACGCGGGTTCACCGTGACCGTCACGCTGCGCGTTGACGCCTGCCGCGCCGGCTCGTACATGGGCAACACGCGCGCCGGATTCGCCTGGAACGTGCCGGGCGTCACGGCCTTGAGCAGGTAGTGGAAGCGTCGCTGGCCACGCTCGAACTTTGTGGCGAAAAGCGCCGCGCGATCGTCGTGAGACTCGCGCCGCGTGCAATCAAAATCCCACCAGTCGGGTTTGGTTTTCAGCTCGAAAAGGTTCTCCTGCTCGATGAACTCGAACCCGGCGGGAATGGGGTCTTCGATCTCGACGTACGATTGCTCTTCGGTGGCGTTTACCGTTAGGCGCACGACGACCACGTCGCCGCTCTGCACGTTGCCCGCGAGCGGCGTCTCCGCATAGACGATGCGATTCTGCAAACGCTCGGGAGTGAGTTTGAAATACTCGCGCACGACGTTGAGCTTGACGCTGCCAGCCGGCGCAGGTTTCGGCTCGCGCGAGAAGTAGGAAGCGAAGGCCGACCAGTAAAGCACGCCCGCGCCTGCCTTGACGATGCGAATCTCGTTCGCGCCCGTGCGAAGATCGGCGGGGCCGGCGTTGACGACGATGGGGAGCGGATTCGCCGCGTCTTTTTCCGTCACGCGTCTCTCCGCCAGTTTCTTACCGTTGACGAACACGCTCACGGTGTAGTCCGGCTTCAGTTCGCCCGAAACCTTGAGGTAATCGATCAGACCGAAGATCGCCGTAGCCGTTTGCTCGGTGGATGTCCAGTAGTAGCCGTCCGAGCGATGTTCAATGAGCCAGCGCGCCGCGCGGGCCAGAAGCTCACTCTTGGGATCGAGTGCCGCTAGCGCCTTGACCACGTACGCGGTGGTCTCGAAGGAATTGTCAGAAGAGAAGTCGAGCATCTCCTGGCGCTCGGACTTCCACCAAGTGTACGGTCCCTGGGTTTTGGCCGACTGTTCGAGCGAGCGGGCAAGTTCCCGCGCGCGTGCGTCCTTGAGTTGCACCAGCGTGAGGGCGAGCAGCGCTTGGCCGTTCGGCGAAAGTCTGTCGCGCGATTCGTAGAGATCATTGGCAAGGCTGCGATCAAACTCTCCGCTCAGGGCCAGGGCATATACAAGATAAGCGCGGATATCGGCGATGGCGCGCGGGTTCTCCTTGATTTGCTGCAAGAGTGCCTCGCGGCCGCGCTTCAGCCGATTCTCATCGATCGGATAGCCGGCGTCTTTCGCCTGCGCGAGCCCAGCGACGACGTAGGCGGTCATGAAGGGATGCGTTTCGTCCGTCTCCCACCAGCCCCAGCCGCCGTCTTCGTGCTGGAACTGATAGAGCCGCTGCAATCCCGCGGCGATCTTCTTTTCGAGCTCGACCGATTCTCCGGGCGGAGTCAGGCCCAGTTCCTTGACTGCTTTGGTCACGAGGATGTTGGGTAGGAAGCTCGACATCGTCTGCTCGACACAGCCATAGGGATAAGTGGCGAGAAAGTCGAGCGCGGACATCAGCGTCCCCGCCACCGAAGGCGCGAGATCAATGCGCAGTGTCGTCGCCTGCGGATTGACGTCGGCGGGAATCGCCAGTTTCTCGACCACTTCCGCCTTCTCCGCCGAAATCGAGCCTGAAAGCGCGCCGCTCAACTGTAGTCCCCAGGGATGGACGGGCGCGGTGAGCTCCAGCGCATCCGATTCCTCATCGGTTAGCGCCTTGCTCAGGAACTTCGCCTCGCCGATCTTGGGCCCGCGAACCGTCCAGGTGACGACCGCCTCGCCGTTCTTGGGCACCGTCACGCTGCGCTCGGCCTCGCCTTCCACTTCCACTCCTTCTGCCGCGAGTGAGAGGCGCGCCGTCTTGTCGCTTTCAAGATAGTTGTGGACGATGCCGGTCACGGTCGCCGTGTCGCCCTGCGTGAAGAAGCGGGGGATCTCCAGACGGAGGATCAGATTCTTGCGCGTGATGACTTTCTGAATCACCTGGCCGACCAGCGTGTTCTTGCTGACGGCGCGCACGGTGGCTCGCCATGTGGTTAGGGAATCCGGGAAGGTGAAGCTGGCGCGCGCCTTGCCGCTCGCGTTCGTCACGACGGTCGGCGCCCAGTAGGTGGTGTCCGGGAAATACTTGCGCACTTTGGGCTGCACCGTCTGGCCGTTCTTGAAATTCGCCAGCCGCGTGGGCGCCCGCAGCGAGGTCAACTCCATCTTGTGTCGGCCCGAGTAGCCGCTGAACCAATAGGTGGTCGAAAACTGTGTGTAGACCTGGTCCCAGCGTTTTGCGTAGAAAACCTTCTCAGGCGGCTGCACGCCGTCCGGGCGCACCGCATAGATCGCCTCATCAACAACACCCAGGCTCAACTCGGCGCTGACCGGCCGGCCCTGCTCGTCCTGCGCGTCGATGGTGTACGTGACTTTGTCGTTCGGGCGGTACTGCGGCTTGTCGGTCTCGATCGTCACTTTCAGGATTTTCTCCGTCGCCGGCACCGAGATGTTACGGCTGCTCTCGAAAAGTTGTTCGTCTTTGATGAAGGCAAC
>JAIQGB010000068.1 GCA_020072905.1 Terriglobia bacterium
CCGCCGCGATGGCCAGACGAGGAGTTACGCCCCGCGGCAGAACTTCATCTCGGTAGGCCGGCGACTGCTTTTCGAACAGGTCCCAGCTCGGCAGGCTCACGACGCGCGCGGCAACTCCTTCCGCAGCCAGTTTCTCATACGCTTCGAGCGCCACGGCCACTTCGGATCCCGAGGCGATAAGAATCAATTCCGGCGCCTTGCTCGCGGCGTCGGCGAGGATGTAGCCGCCGCGGGCGAGACCTTCGGCGGAGGCGTACTTGCTGCGATCGATCACCGGCAACCCCTGGCGCGTCAGCGCCAGCGCCACCGGGCCGCCGCGGCGCTCGATGGCCACTCGCCAGGCCACGGCGGTTTCATTGGCATCGGCGGGCCGGATGAAACACAGATTGGGAATAGCGCGCAGCGCGGGCAGGTGCTCGATGGGCTGATGCGTCGGCCCGTCTTCGCCCAGGAAAATACTGTCGTGCGTGAAGACGAAGATCGAATGCGCTCCCTCCAGCGCCGCAAGCCGAATCGAAGGCCGCGCGTAATCGGAAAAGATCAGAAACGTCGCGCCGTAGGATAGGAGTCCGCTCAGCGCCATCCCGTTCAGAATGGAGCCCATGCCGTGCTCGCGCACGCCGAAGTGAAAGTTGCGCGCGCCGTAGTTGCCTTTTTCAAAATCCCCGAGCCCCTTCAGGTAAGTGTTGGTGGAGGGGGCGAGATCGGCGGAGCCGCCGACGAGTAAGGGCAAGGAGGGCGCTATGGCGTTCAGCACTTTTCCGGAGGCTTGGCGCGTCGCCATAGGTCCTTCGGTGGGCTTGAAAACGGGGATCTTCTCCGCCCACTCCGCGGGCAGCTCACCACGCACAAATCCATCCCATTCCGCAGCGAGTTCCGGGAAAGCCTTCCGATACGCCGCGAGCCTGGTTTGCCACTCCTCTTCCGCCTGAGCGCCGCGCTCCAGCGCCTGGCGGAAGTGCGCCAGCGCTTCGTCAGGGACCAAAAAGTGGGCGTCCGGAAGCCAGCCATACGCCTGCTTGGTCAGTCTGATCTCCTCTTCGCCAAGCGGCGAGCCGTGCGCCCCCGCCGTGTCCTGGGCGTGGGGCGCGCCATAAGCGATGTGTGTCCTCACCGCAATCAGTGAGGGCCGGCCGCGCTCGGCCTGCGCGGCGCGGATGGCCCGGTCGATCGCTTCCAGGTCGTTGCCGTCGGCGATCCTCTCGACGAACCATCCGTAGGCCTCGAACCGCTTGCCCACGTCCTCGGTAAACGCCAAGCCGGTTGAGCCCTCGATGCTGATGTGATTGTCATCGTAGAGATAGGTGAGGTTGTCGAGCCCCAAGTGTCCAGCGAGCGACGCCGCCTCCGATGCCACACCTTCCATCAAATCGCCATCGCTAACGATGGCATAAACCCGGTAACCGACGAGCTCGTGTCCCGGCCGGTTGAAGTGCGCGGCAAGATACTTCTGCGCGATGGCCATCCCCACGCCGTTCCCGAAACCTTGGCCGAGCGGGCCCGTCGTGGTTTCGATGCCTTCCACGAGCAGATTCTCCGGATGTCCGGGCGTCTTGCTCTCCCACTGCCGAAATTGCTTGAGGTCATCGAGCGAGAGGTCGTAGCCCGTCAGGTGCAGCAGGCTGTAAAGAAGCATCGAACCGTGGCCCGCGGAAAGCACAAAGCGGTCGCGGTTCGGCCAGCGGGGTTTGTGCGGATGATGCCGCAATAACCGGGTCCAAAGGACGTAAGCCATCGGCGCGGCGCCCATGGGCATTCCGGGATGCCCGGACTTCGCCTTCTGGACAGCATCCATGGCGAGGCATCGGATGGTGTTGATGCAGAGTTGATCGAGCTTGGCTTGATCCATCGTGGTTTTTGCGGTTGCGGTTTCACCGGACAAGAGACGAGTCCTCCCTTTGGCCAGCTTTGCGCTCCGGACAGCTCACCGGTGTGCGTTCTTTCCCCGTCCCAACTATCTTGGATGCAGCCCGCGCAGCACGATTCACATCGAGTCTCAAATTATATAACTTTGTCGACTCAAAGCGCAGAGAGAATGGCGCAGAGTTCCGTGGGCCACCGGAATTCCGCAGATTCGCTTCCCTCGGCGAGATTCTGGTATCCTAGAAAGGTAGGGGCATTAAATCACATCTTCAAGGACGGACGCATGAGCAAAAGACATCTGGGCATCATCGGCCTGGGCGTGATGGGGCGCAATCTGGCGCTGAACGCCGCGAGCAAGGGTTTCTCCGTCGCCGGCTACGACGCGGACGCCAACAAAGCC
Source organism: Terriglobia bacterium (assembly GCA_020072905.1). Lineage (GTDB taxonomy): Bacteria > Acidobacteriota > Terriglobia > UBA7540 > UBA7540 > JAIQGB01. Next base: position 2,264 of record JAIQGB010000068.1, read on the forward strand.
CGTGAAGTTGCGGACGCTACGGTGGGCACGGACATTGCGGTCGCCTCCTCCCTCGCCGAGTTCGTGGAGACGCTCGAAATGCCGCGCCGCATCTGGATGATGGTTCCCGCCGGCAAGCCTGTGGACGCCGTGCGGGGCGACCTGAAGCCGGTCCTGAGCGCTGAGGACATCGTCATCGACGGCGGCAATTCCCACTTCAAAGACACCGAGCGGCGCGCCAAGGACTGGGAGACTGTGGGTCTGCGGTTTTTCGGCATGGGGGTGAGCGGCGGCGAGGAGGGCGCGCTGCACGGCCCCTGCCTGATGCCCGGCGGCCACGAGCCTTCGTACCGGCACCTCGAGCCGCTGCTCACCAAGATGGCCGCGCAGACCGAGGAGGGCGCCTGCTGCACCTACCTCGGACCCGGGGGCGCGGGCCACTACGTGAAGATGGTCCACAACGGCATCGAATACGGCATCATGCAGTCCATCTGCGAGGCTTACGATCTCCTCCGCAACATTCCCGGCCTGAGTGGGACCGAGATTCACGACGTGTTCTCCGAGTGGAACTCCGAGGAGTTGAATTCCTTTCTCCTCGAAATCAGCGTTGTGGTCCTTAAGAAGATCGATCCCGAAACCGGCAAGCCGCTCGTGGATCTGGTCCTCGATACGGCCGGACAGAAAGGCACCGGCAAGTGGGGGGCGCAGGATGCCCTCGACCTGGGGGTCGCCGTGCCCACGCTCACCAGCGCGGTGCTGGCGCGCATCATTTCCGGGCTCAAAGAGGAACGCGTCGCCGCCTCGGAAATCCTGCGCGGGCCGAAGCGCAAATTCGCCGGCGACAAACTGGACTTCATCGCCCGACTGCGCGATGCTTACGCGCTTTCGGTGATCGCCTGCTACGCGCAAGGCTTCGCACAGATGCGCAGCGCCTCACAGGAATACGGCTACAGCCTCAAATTCACGGAGATTGCCCGCATCTGGCGCGGAGGCTGCATCATCCGCGCCAAGCTGCTCGAGCCGATCCGCGCGGCCTTCAAGCGGAAGCCGGACCTGGCCAACCTCATGCTCGACCGCACCTTCCGCGGGATCATCAACAAGACAGGCAAGAATCTGCGCAAGATCGTCAAGCTGGCCGTGGACTCGGGCGTGCCCTGCCCCGCCTTCGTGAATTCGCTCACCTACATCGACAGCTATCGGCAGGCGCGCTTGCCGGCGAACCTCCTGCAGGCGCAGCGCGACTACTTTGGCGCGCATACCTATCGGCGCATTGACAAGGAAGGTGTCTTCCACACCGAGTGGGACAAGTAGATTGTCGATTGTCGATTGACGGATCTGACAACAGGTTTGTTGTACACGGGCGCGTCCACCCCGTCGCCGCCGCACACGCACCGCATAACATCATCTACGGTCTAACCGGCCAGTTCAAATTCCCTCCCGCGTTCGCACCGCCTCTGGTATAACTTTCCGGCACGGAATCGCAGAAGAGCCGCAGAGCTATAGAACGACTCTGCGCAGCCCAAATGCCATGGGGGCGCACGCCATGTTGAAAAGGGTTTCTTTCCTCTCGCTCTTACTGGTCCTTGCCGGCGGAACGCTGGCTCACGCCAAACATCCGATCACTTTCGAAGACTTGATGAAGGTCCACCGGATTTCGGACCCGCAGGTCTCACCCGATGGCCGGTGGGTAGCTTATGTGCAAGGCGACGTGGATCTCCAGGCCAATAAGGTCATACGCCACATCTGGCTCGTGCCCGTCGAAGGTGGCGAGGCTCACCAGTTGACGCGCGGCGACGGCTCCGACACCCGCCCGCGCTGGTCGCCCGACGGCAAATCGCTCGCTTTCATTTCCACGCGCGGCGGCAAGTCGCAGGTGTGGATCGTCCCGGTTGACGGCGGCGAAGCGAGCCAAGTCACCTCCATCTCCACCGAGGCCGATGGCGTGGTTTGGGCCGCGAAGGACGACACCCTGCTCTTCACCTCCAATGTGTATCCTGACTGCGCCGACGACGCCTGCAATGCGAGGCGCCTCGAAGAGCGCGAGAAGAGTAAGGTGAAGGCGCAGCTCATCCCTGAGCTGCTCTTCCGCCATTGGGACGCGTACCGCGACGGCAAGTACGCGCACCTCTTCGCAGTCTCGTTGCAAGGCGGCCCAGCGCGCGATCTGACGCCTGGCGCGATCGATACGCCCACGTTCTTTCTTGCCGCGCCTGATGCCTACGCGGTTTCGCCGGATGGTACTGAGGTTTGTTACACCTCCAACCGCCCCGGCGGTTCGCGCACCGCCTGGAGCACCAACAACGACCTCTATCTCGTCCCGGCGAGCGGCGGCGAAGCGAAGAACATCACCAAGGACAACCCGGGTTCCGACGCCTCGCCGCAATACTCGCCCAACGGCCGCTACATCGCCTACACCTCGCAGGCGCGCGACGGCTACGAATCCGACCTGATCCGGCTGCGCGTTTACGACCGGCAGACTGGCCAGGTGAAAGACCTCACCAAAGGCTTCGATCAATGGGTAAGTGCTTTTGCCTGGGCGCCGGACAGCGACACGATCTATTTCAACGCACCCGAGCGCGGCCGCCAGCCGATCTTCAAGACTTCCGTGAGCAATCCGAAGGTCCAAAAGGTATTGGAAGGTATGACGGAGGATTTTCAGGCCACACCTGATGGGAAATCGATCGTATTCACGCGCAGTAGCCTGACGCAGCCTTCAGAGGTCTATGGCGTCGCGGTAGGGACAGCAGCTCCGACGCAGTTGACTCATGCCAACGACGCGCTACTGGCCGAACTCGACATGAATCCTGCCGAGGACGTCACCACCAAAGGCGCGCTGGGCGCGCAGATTCACAGCCTGCTCGTCAAGCCGCCGGACTTCGACCCGAGCAAGAAATATCCCGCCGTCGTGCTCGTTCACGGCGGGCCGCAGGGCGCCTGGGACGAGGCCTGGGGATACCGCTGGAACCCCCAGATGTTCGCCGCGCCCGGCTATGTCGTCATCATGACCAATTTCCACGGCTCGACGGGCTACGGCCAGGCCTTCGTCGAACAGATTTCCGGCGACTGGGGCGGGGCCTGCTATCAGGACATCATGCTGGCAACGGATTACCTCGAATCCCTGCCCTACGTCGATAAGGCGCGGGTCGGCGCAGCGGGCGCGAGCTTCGGCGGATACATGATCGACTGGATCGCCGGGCACACGACGCGCTTTAAGGCGCTGGTCTCCCACGACGGCGTCTACGACAACCGCAGCATGTACGGGGAAACCGAGGAACTCTGGTTCGACGAATGGGAATTCAAGGGCCCGCCGTGGGAAAAGCTGGGCGCGGAGCTGCGCGAGAGATCTTCCCCTTCGAATTTCGTGCAGAATATCCAGACACCGATGCTGGTCGTGGAAGGCCAGCTCGACTACCGCGTGCCCGTGGGCCAGGCCTTCCAGCTCTTCACGGCACTGCAGCGGCGCGGTGTGCCTTCGCGCCTGCTGTACTTTCCCGACGAGGGCCACTGGGTCAACAAACCGCAGAATAGCCAGTTGTGGTACAAGACGGTGCTGGGCTGGCTGGATCAATACCTGAGGCCCTAGCGCCGGCCACAATCCGGCACGAGCCATCGTCAGCCGTTGGTTATCTGTTGTGAGATTCGATGCCTACCATTCTGCGCACCGGGCCATACCGCGTTTACTACTTCAGCCACGATTTGAAGGAGCCGCCCCATGTTCATGTTGACCGCGAGCGGCTTTCGGCAAAGTTCTGGTTGCAGCCCGTGAGCCTGGCGCGTAATCTTGGATTTAGCGCCAGGGAATTGAGGAGAATTCAGAAACTCCTCGAAGCGCACCAGGCAGAACTCTTGGAGGCTTCGCATGGGGATTTTGGCGACGAACGCTGATGAAAGAGTGGCGGACGTCAAGTTCACAGAAGATGAACTCTGTGTCACGTTGATGGATGGCCGCACCATCGCCGTCCCTCTCGCCTGGTACCCGAGGCTCTTGCACGCAACCAAGAAGGAACGAAAGAACTGGCGAACCTGTGCGGCAGGCTACGGCATTCATTGGCCTGACATCGATGAGGACTTGAGCACCGAAGGTTTGTTGCGCGGGGCGCCGGCGCCGCGCCAGCCAGCATTAAGGCGATGAGGAGACGGCAACAGTTCTCTCCGTTCGTTGTTTGCATCCGAAATGAGGGCTACGAGGTGTCCTTGGAGCATCGCAAAATCTACCAGGTCCTCCAGGACGCCCTTGCGGAGCGCCGCAGCCTGCTCAGAATCATTGATGAATCGGGTGAGGACTACCTCTACCCAGAGGATTTCTTCCTCCCCATCGGATTGCCCAAGCCCGTCGAAAGAGCTCTCCTGGCGGTTTCGTGATTAAGCGACGCTCCCAGGATCCTCAGCGTCGGGGGCTCTCCCACCTCGCACGGGCATGAGGTACGCGCACACTCTCTCGGAAGGGACACAATGACCAAAGATGAGATCATCCAAAAGCATCAGACATATTTGTGGAAGTGCATCACGACGTATTACAAGGACCCGCTGGTGATTGACCGCGCCAAGGGGCAGTACGTTTACGATGTCGACGGGCGGCAGTATCTCGATTTCCTGGGTGGGATTGTCACCATCAGCGTCGGGCATTCGAACGAGAAGGTGACGAAGAAAATCAAGGAGCAGATCGACCGCGTCCAGCACACCTCGACGCTCTTCCCCACCGAGGCCATCGTGGCCCTCGCGGAAAAGGTCGCGCAGATCGCGCCGCGTCAGCTCAAGAAGTGCTATTTCACCAACAGCGGCACGGAGGCGAACGAAGTGGCCGTGCTGGCGGCGCGGATGTTCACCGGAAACTACGAGCTCCTGGCGCTGCGGCACGGTTACAGCGGCCACTCGCAGCTCACGAAATCGCTGACGGGTCTGCACACCTGGCGCAAGGCAGGCGTGATTCCTTACGGCATCGTGCTCGCGCCGGGGCCTTATTGTTACCGCTGCCCTTACGGGCTTACTTATCCGAGTTGCGAACTCCACTGCGCCAAAGACGTCGAAGAAGTCATCAAGACTTCAACATGCGGCGCCGTGGCCGGAATGCTGGCGGAGACCATTCAAGGTTTGGGCGGCTTCATCGTCCCTCCGCCGGGCTATTTCAAGATCGTCGCCACAATCGTGCGCAACTACGGCGGGCTGTTCATCGCCGACGAAGTCCAAGCCGCCTGGGGGCGCACGGGCAAAAAGTGGTGGGGCATCGAGCACTGGGAAGTCGAGCCGGACATCATCACCAGCGCGAAGAGCATGGCCAACGGCGTCCCCATCGGCCTGACGCTGACGCGCCCCGAAATCGCTGACGCTTACAAGGGCCTGACCATCTCGACCTTTGGCGGCAATCCCGTCGCCTGCGTCGCCGCCAAGGCCACCATCGATCTGATTGAGGAAGAGCGCCTGATGGACAATGCCCACGAAATGGGCAACCGCTTTAACGCGGGGCTCCAGGCCCTCAAAGAGAAGCACGCGATCATCGGCGACGTGCGCGGTATGGGCCTGATGCAGGGCATCGAACTGGTGAAAGACCGCGCGACCAAGGAGCCCGGCACCGAACTCGCCACGCGTTTCATGGAGCGCTCGCGGGCGAACGGGCTGATTGTCGGCCGCGGCGGACTCTACGCCAACGTCATTCGCATGTCGCCGCCCCTCAACATCGGCAAGGCGGATATCGACGAAGGCTTGCGGATGATTGACAAGAGCCTGACGGAGGTCGCCGCGTAGTTTCCCATTTCTGGATCGTAGAGACGTTCCGCTGGAACGTCTCGTTTGAAGAGACGGCCCACCGGAACGTCTCTACCTCAGGAGGTTTCATGCGCCGTTATGTGATTGGAGTTCTTTCCATCCTTCTCGCCATTCCGATTGGAGCGGCCGAAACCGGGCCGTCGCAGCCCATCCTCGGTTTCTCCGACGCAGCGGCACGAATTGAGCGCGAGTGGGAGACGAAGTTCCAGGCCATCCCCAAGCCCGACAATCTGCGCGAGTACATGAAGCGACTGTCGGCGCGGCCGCACCACGTCGGCTCGCCGTACGACAAGGACAATGCCGAGTGGATTCTCGCCAAGTTCAAGGATTGGGGATTGGACGCTCACCTCGAGACGTTTGACGTTCTCTTCCCCACCCCGAAAGAGCGCCTGGTGGAAATGTTGGAGCCCACGCGTTTCGTCGCCAAGCTCGCGGAGCCGACGGTGCCGGGCGATCCCACGTCCAGCCAGCATGACGAACAGCTTCCAACCTACAACGCCTATTCCCTCGACGGCGATGTGACCGCGCCGCTCGTCTACGTCAATTACGGCATTCCTGAGGATTACGAGCAGCTCGAGCGGCTGGGCATCTCCGTGAAAGGCGCCATCGTCATCGCGCGCTACGGTTCGTCCTGGCGCGGCATCAAGCCCAAGGTGGCGGCGGAGCACGGCGCCGTGGGCTGTCTTATCTATTCCGACCCGCGCGATGACGGTTATTTCGAAGGCGATGTTTTTCCTGAAGGGGCCTGGCGGCCGCGGGACGGCGCGCAGCGGGGCAGCGTCATGGATATGGCCCTTTATCCCGGCGACCCTCTCACCCCCGGCGTCGGCGCCACAAAAGATGCCAAGCGGCTGGAGTTGAAAGAGGTGAAGACGCTCACCAAGATCCCGGTCCTGCCGATATCCTACGGCGACGCACAGCCGCTGCTGGCGGCGCTCCAAGGGCCGGTCGCCCCGGAAAAGTGGCGCGGTGCTCTCCCCATCACTTATCACCTCGGACGGGGGCCGGCCAAGGTCCATCTCCGGGTGAAGGCCAACTGGGATATCAAGCCCATTAACGACGTGATCGTTCGAATCCCCGGCGCGCTTTACCCCGACGAGTGGATCGTGCGCGGCAACCACCACGATGCCTGGGTGAATGGCGCCGAGGATCCGGTCTCCGCGATGGCCGTGGAACTCGAGGAGGCGCGCGCCCTCGGCGCACTTCTCCAGCAAGGCTGGCGCCCCAAGCGCACGATCATCTATTGCGCCTGGGATGGCGAAGAAGAGGGCCTGCTCGGTTCGACCGAATGGGCGGAGGCGCATGCCGGGGAGCTGGCCCGGCACGCCGTCGCCTACATCAATACGGACGCCAACGGACGCGGCTTTCTCAGCTCGAGCGGTTCGCACACTCTCGAGAAGCTCGTCAACGGAGTGGCCAAGGACGTCGTAGATCCGGAGAAGAACATTTCCGTGTGGAAGCGGAGCCAGTTGCACAGCATCGCCGACGCCGACTCGCCGGAGAAACGCGAAGAGGTGAGAAAGCGGGCCGACTGGAGAATCCCCGCGCTCGGTTCCGGCTCAGACTACACGGTCTTCATCGATCATCTGGGCGTCGCCTCGCTGAATCTCTACTTCGGCGGCGAGGACGGCGGGGGAATCTATCATTCCATCTACGACGACTTCTACTGGTACACGCACTTTTCCGACCGGGATTTTGTCTACGGACGCGCCCTGGCCCAGACGGTGGGTCTGACGGTGATGCGCCTGGCGGATGCGGAACTTCTGCCTTTCGACTTTACGGATTTCGCCGACACGGTCCGCAAGTACGCCGAGGAGTTGAAGAATCTCCACAAGAAGGAGCGGGAGGACATCCTCGAGCGCAACCGGCAACTGGACGAAGACGTCTTCACGGCGACGGCGGATCCCCGGAAGATTTCCTTCCCTCCCCCGCGCGAAGCGGTGCCGCCCTTCCTGGATTTCGCCCCGCTCGACAACGCCGTGGAGGCCGTCGCTCTCAAGGCGGAAAAATACTCCAAGACGCTGGACAAAGCGCGCGACTATGGGATGGACAAGCTGGATTCCGCCGCCGTGCAGCGGGTCAATGCCCTGCTTCTGGAAAGCGAGCGGAAGTTGACTCTGCCCGAGGGCCTGCCGTTGCGCCCGTGGTTCAAGCACCAGATTTACGCCCCCGGCCTCTACACCGGCTACGCCGTCAAGACGCTGCCGGGCGCCCGCGAGGCGATCGAGCAGAAAAAGTGGCCGGAGGCCGAGAGCGAAATCGCGCGCGTGGCGAAGGTCCTCGAAGGCGAGGCCCAGCTCATTGATTCCGCCGCCGACGAATTGGGAAAGGCCATGCGCTAGTGGCGTGTTACCGAGAAAGGTGAAGCACTCGATGGCATGTCACCCTGAGCGCCGCGAAGGGGCTCCGCATTTCTATTCTTTGACAAAATGTGCGGATGCTTCGCGGAGTTTACCCCGAGCGAATACCGCAGATTCTTCGCTGCGCTCAGAATGACGCGCGAGGGGCTCAAGGTGACAGCAAAGGGCTCAGCATGACAGCGTAGCCCCAACATGTGTCACCTACTTCGGTTCCGCCCCACGAGCCGGCGCCAATAACCGGCAGCCTTTCCGACGGCAAATGACCAGCCGTCGAATCACCCGGTCCCACTTTTCGGCCCAGCCTCTCGGCAATGGCAAAATAAGGAAACCCCTCAGCACCCTGCGGTGTCAATTCAGGCGGAAGGAGAAAGCGGCGGCCGCCGGCATTCTCCCCGCTCACGCGATCCACTTCGCGCGGACTCGACGCCGGAGGTGCAGCCGTGTTCGAACGCTCGCTGTTAAACTCTTCTTCGCCACGCAAGACCATGCCGCTCGCCTATCTTCTCGAGTCGGCGCTGCTCGGCCTGCTGGTTCTCGTCCCGCTGATCAACACCCGGGCGCTGACCGTCAACGAGTTGCGCAATGCCTGGACGGTATTCATCCCCCCGCCGCCGCCCGGACCTCCTCCTGGGCAGCGACCAGCCTCACGGCCAAATGTTGCGCGCCACCTCCCGACCCCCGATAAGCTCCAGGCGCCGCCGGTGATCCCCACCCACATTGTGAAATATGCCGAGGAGCCCTCTCCTCCGCCGCAACCCGAGATCGGAGTGCTGGGCGGCATCAACTTCGGCCCCGTCGGAAGGGACGACGGCGTGATGCGCAACATTCTAGCCGGTACGACTCTCCCGCCTCCGCCCCCGCTCGCCGCCGCCAAAGCCCGCGCGCCGCTGCAAATTCGCCAGGGCGGGCAGGTCGTAGCCGCCAAGGCCATTTACCAGCCTGCGCCGGTTTATCCCCCGCTCGCCCAGAGGGCCCGCGTGGAGGGTGTCGTGCGGCTCGAAGCGGTCATCGCCACGGACGGAACGATCCAGAATCTGCGCGCCTTGAGCGGCCACCCTTTGCTGGTTGGCGCCGCGTTGGAGGCGGTCTCCCACTGGCGCTATCAGCCCACGCTCCTCAATGGCGAGGCGGTGGAAGTTTCGACGGAGATCGATGTGACCTTCAGGCTGGCGGAATGACGTGAGCTCGCTGGGAAGGTCGCCCCGGCTCAAGGCTTCTTGACGGGCGCGCCGCCGGTCGGCGCGGCGACTTCTTTTCCGGCCTCCGCAGGCTTGGGCTTTCGCCGACCCTTGAAGTCCGGCCGGATATTCTTCATGGGGATGGCGGGTTGAGTATGGCCGCGCATGGCAGAGCTCAACTCGTTCTGACACAAAGCGAGGTTCGTCTGCGTGGCCAGCAGAAGCTGATCTTGATTGAGCAAAAGGTAAACGAGGTAGGGTTGCAGCGCCTGCTGCAAATCGAAGAGCTGGTTTCCCACCTGGCTGAACTGGGCGCCCAGGCTGGTATTCACATGTTGGGAAACGCTGCGCGTCACGCCATCGAGGCGCGGCAGCACGGCGTCGATAGAAGCGTGCGTCATATATCCCAGATACATACTGTCAGGCCGGATATCGAGCTGGCCGCGCCATCCCTCCAGCGCCTGGAGTTGCGCGCGCAGGGCGTCCAGCGTCTGCTGGAATGAGTTGCGCGCCGGATCGGCGAGCTTCCAGCGCTCCGGATGCACCTCGGTCAGCAGGTCGTTGAGGCGGTACTCGGCCTGCCACACCCGGTGAAGGATTTCCTTCACCTGGGCGGGCTCCATGAAGCCTTCCGCCCCCGGACCCGCGGGTGACGGCGCCGCGGGCGCCATTTCGATCTTCTCGGTTTCGGGCGGGGCGGGCTGCTCGGCCGAGGGGGGCTGGTTTTTGGTCGGCGCGGGTTCTTGAGCCATCATTCCCGGGCAAAAAAGGGTGAGGAAGAGCAGCGCCACGATGGCGGATCTCATGGATTCCCTCCGCAAGAAATACGAGAGGAAGGATGGCAGGATTCAGTTGGCTTCGTCCACAAATTTCTGCAAGGCTTGCCGGACTTCTTCACTGAGGTCGGTAAACATCACGCCCATGCCCAATCCCTGGATGGCGTAGGCGACCTTGCCCTGGCAGGTGAAAAGGGGAGCGATAGGATCGAGGCGATAGGCCAGACTGACGACCGAATCCGCGGGAAACGGCTCCTGCGTGTTGACGAACATCCCGCCCACACTCACGTCGCGGGTCAGCAACACGGCCTCGCGCCCCAGCGCCTCGCAGCGCACCTGGGTAATGAGCTTGGCGCGCCGGTGCTGGCGCTTCTCGATCTGCGGAGTGACGAATTCGCGGGTGTCTTCATCCACGGGTCGGATCCTGGCTCGAGATTCCCACTAACCGCTGGGGAGTTCCTGAACCTCGACGCTCGCTTTGAAGAAGGGGCGCGGATAGCCGCGGCCCCAGCGATTGGTTTCCCAGCGCGCTTTCAGGAACTTGATTTCCGGGCGCTGGCGCAGGTCGAGCGCCGCCGGAAATGCCCCGTGATAAAACTTCTGCGGGTACCAGAAAAGAGCCTTCGCGCCCCACTCCTGGCCGTCCGGCGAACCCCAAATCGAGACGTGCAGCGATTCTTGCTCGATGATCTCGTCAACGCGCAGGACGATCACCACGCGCTTGCCGGCCAGCGCGCCCAGCTCCAGCGCCGCGCCCTCGCCGTTCGCCTCGATCACCGTGTCCGGTTTGATAAGATAATCTGCCGCGGATGGAGCTTTCGGCTCAGCAGCCATGCAAGCATTCCCGGATGATTTGCGGTCAATCTGAAAGCGCCACATCCTAGCACAGCCGGGAAGGAAATAGAAAGTGCAAGCGCCGCGGCCCGGCCTGAGCAGCGAAAGAAGCGCCCCACGGCTTCGTGACGGTTCAAACCGTGTGGCCGCGTTCGGTGGCAGGCAGGTAGCCACGGCATGTAGGACATGCCGTGGGTTCGTAACGTTGGGGCCTTTAAGAGCCCACGGCACAGGAGCGGTGCCGTGGCTACGCGCTCCTCACTGCAGCGTTACCAGGACCTCGATCGTGCCCGTACCGGAAGCTAGCGGTTCGAGCGCCTTGCCGACCACTGCACCGGGCATCCGCTTGCGCTTGGTGCCCTTCATGGCGTGACCGGGCGTGGAGGAGGTGACGAGCAGATCCCCCACTTCAATCCGACCGTTCTCGGCGCTCACCCTACAGGGCACAATACCCACGATCGCCATGGGAATCTCCTGCGCGAAACGCGGGTCCTCATCATCCCACTGTCGGCCGAGCAGGCCCGGCTTGGTCGAGTAAATGCCGGCCACGCGAGTAGAGTACGGCGTGGTGGCTAACGCCACGCGCCGCTGTCCCGTCGGGTCAATCTCCAAGACATCCCCTGGCCCGTACCCGCTCTTCGCTCCCAAGTGCTCGATCGATTCGGCAAAGTCCGCGCCCCCGCCGATGAAGCTCCCGTCGGC
>JAIQGB010000465.1 GCA_020072905.1 Terriglobia bacterium
GCCTTCGTGATTCTGCCAGTCGAGGATCTGCCAGTGGACCTGCTGGCGCGGGAGTTTGTCGTAGGAGCGAATCCTCCCCAAGGCCCGGTTGCCGCTTTGTGATTGATAGAACCACTGGGCTTCCTGGGCGCGCGCCATCGCGTCTCCAGACACATAAAAAATGCGCTTCTCGTAGCGATAGGGGGCGTGGGCTTGCGGCCCGGGGCCATAGACCTGATCCACGAGCAGGGTTAGCTTGTCGCTCGCAACTCCCTCGCGCCGAAGCTCCTGGAGCGCTTTGACGACGAACCAGTTGTTCGTGCGATGGTCCACATGCCGTTCGTCGGGATGGCCGGTGAAAATCACATCGGGCTGGAATTTCTTAATGAATTCCTTGGCCGCGTCCACGGCGGACTGGCGGGCGTAAGGCAGGTTGGGAATCGCCGCGTCTTCGTAAGGAGAGTGATCGCTGGCGAGCAGGACGGAGAGATAAGGTTTCGTGGGCAGAATGTGCCGATACCAGATTTCGCCCGAGCCACCGTCGGGCAATCCGAGGAAGAAGATGTTGTCTCGCGGCACACCCAAATGCCCCACCGACGCGCGAGCCTCCTCCATGCGCAGGGCGCCGAAGTTGAGCGCCTCGGCGGGGCTGCACGAGTGCTCATAGTAGCGGTCGCAGGAGCCGGAGTCTCCGCTCGTGAAGTAAACCAAATGAATCGGGATCTGATTCTCGACGGCGGCCCGGATAATCCCTGCGTGCGCCCCTTCATCGTCCTGGTGGGCACAGAAAATCAGGATGGACGCGGGCAGTGCATTGGCGGCGAGCTGGATCTCGCCCTGGGCGAGAATCTCGCCCCGCGGGTCGGTGGCCTGAACGACCGCGCGGTAAATGCCGCTGCCATCCGCGGGCAGGGTGAGCTTCGCTTCCTGCGCAAGACGCGCGCCGGACGCCAGGTCAACACCTTCGGCAAGAGGCACCTCGCCGAAACCCGCGCTCCCCAGGCTGCGCAGGCTGGCGCGAATCTTCAAGCCGCGCCAGGGTTGATCGGTGGGATTAACGAGCACGAACTTGATCGTGGCGACGTCGCCCGGCGCGTACATCGTGTGGTTGTGGTCGAATTCAATCGCGCCGGAGTTCATTCCGGGGCGCAGGTATTCCCGATAGGCGGTCGTGTTGACGGCGTCGAGGCTCGGATAGACGTACTGAAGTGGGTAGGGTTCCTGCGATTTCTCGCCCGGTGGCCGGATGAACGTCAGCGCGCTGAAGGCGATGTCGTGGACGGTCTTTCGTTGCTCATCCCACACCACCACGGCGTATTGCTGCGCGGCCGGCTCGGCGACGTTGCGGGCGACGGCCGCGCGGGCGGAGCGGACCTCCACTTCCGCGCCCGGCTTGAGCGTGAGCGCGGTGACGATCGGAAAGGTGTCGACGCCCGCGCGCTCGGACGATTGCGCGATCCACGGCCAATAGCGCTCGGAAAACTCCACGCGCAGGCCGGAAAGGGGATGCTCGGTGAGGTTCCGCAACACCACGCGGCAGGAAACTGGATCGCCCGGCGTGTAAAAAGTCTTGCCCAGCTCGACGCGCTCAATGCGGACGAGTTTCCGGTGCACGGCAAAGGACGCCACGCGCTTGAGGTCGAAAAGTGACCGATGCGAGGCCGGGTCGGTCGCGGCGAGGTCGATCTCATAGCGGCCGGTGCGCGCGTCGGCGGGAATCCGCCAGACCTCCCGATAGCCGCTGTCCTTCGCCGGCTTTGGGCCGTCGGGCAGGCGAACGTGTTCGAGAAGGGCTTTGCTCTCTCCAGCGTAGCGGAGCGTGACGAAATAATCCGCCGGAGGGCTCTGATCTGCGCCCTCCGGCAGGGCACGAAGGCGAACGACTTCACCCACGTTGTAAGAGATGTTGTCCGTGACGGCGGCGAGGGGCGCTTTTGCTCGGGCGAAACTCGCCGCAACAAGGAGTGCGGAGGCAAAAGCAAATACTCCAACGACGGCGACTGCTGAAAGACCGCAACGCCTGCGCACCACGGAATTCGGGTTTAGGAACATGATTCCCCCTGCGAATGAAGACCCCAAGCGATTATAGGGTGCAGGCACCGGAGCGTCCAGTTGACTCTTGCCGAGCGGACGCTTTTAACGTTCCCAACGTTCTGCCGTCTTGTCGTATACTTCCTGCAAATTCATCAGGAGGATTCATTCATGCGTAAAGGAACAGACTCGCGCTCAGTCAGTCGCCGCAGATTCCTCGCCACGACGGGGGGTGTTCTGGCTGCGGCGCCCGTAATGGCTCGCGCCGGAGCGCCCGCGGCAGCCACGGAGGCTCCGGTTATTCCCACGCCGCCCGCTCCATCGCGGAAGATTCCCATCGGAGTCTTCACGCCTGTTTACGACCACCTCTCGCTTGATCAGATGATCGACAAAATCTCGGCGCTGGGACTGGAGGCCGTGGAAGTCGGGACGGGCGGATATCCGGCGGCCAAACACTGTCCCGTGGCCGATTTGCTGGCCGACCCCGCCAAGGCCAAAGCCTGGAAGAAGAAGTTCGAGGACCGCAACATTCTGGTGGCCACGTTGAGTTGCCACGGCAATCCCGTGCACCCGGATCCGGCGATTGCGCAGCGTGACGACGCGGATTTCCGCAACACCGTGCTGCTTGCCGAGCGGCTCGCGGTGCCGGTTATCGTCACGTTCTCCGGATGTCCCGGCGGCTCGCCCACCGATACGATGCCGAATTGGGCGACTTACCGCTGGCCGGATGAATACGACCAAGTCCTCAAATGGCAGTGGAGCGAGCGCGTCATTCCCTACTGGAAGCAGGCGGCGAAGTTCGCGCG
>JAIQGB010000069.1 GCA_020072905.1 Terriglobia bacterium
CGCCGCCGCCACGGCCACCTCCTGATGCAGGTAATTGGGGATGCCCAGCACGACCATGTCGAGGTCTTTTCGATCAAGGAGCTTTCGGTAGTCGGAGAAAGTGTGAGGAATTCTCCACTTGCGGGCAAAGGGCTCGAGGGCCGGCTCGTTCACGTTGCAGACGGCCACCAGCTCCGCTTCCGGAACTTCCTGAAAAGCCTCCGCATGGAGATCGGAAACAAAGCCGCCGCCGATCAGACCCACGCGCACCTTGTCCATGGAATCCTCCTCTTCTTGAGCTGATCAACTGCCACAGCGGCGAGCGACGAACCCGCAGAGGCGTTCACTTCTTCTTGCTATGGAAGGAACGAATGTACTCGGCGACGGCCTTGATTTCGTCGTCCTTGAGTTTGTCGCCGAAGGCCGGCATGTGCGTGTCCTTCTTGCCATTCTTGATGACTTCGATCAACTCCTTGTCCTTGACCGAGGCTTGCCACTTCGGGTCGGTGAAATCAGGGCTCTTCATGGCTGAGAATCCCTTGCCGTCCGCGCCATGGCACATCATGCAGCGGCGCTTGTAAATGGACTGTCCGCTCGGTGGAGACGCAGCCTGGAAGGCAAAGGCCGAGGCTACACATCCGAGCACGAAGAGTATCAGGAAGAATCGTGTCGCGTTCGTCATAAGGCTCCTATGGGCAAATTTCCTGCGCGAGGAAATCATGGTAGTGGGACTCAGGCCTAAAATCAAGAATCCCCCCGCCGTGGTGCCGGATTCACAGGGCGCCGAACGAAGAGGGCCTCTTAGGCCCACCCGCCGAGTTGACCCCCACGATGGAAATCCCGAGCGGCGCGGTCCGGAGATCACGACGGGCCGTTACTTCGGGGGAGGAACATAGCCGGGCGGCAACTGCGCGCCGCCGCCGAAGAAGAACTTCTCCATCTGCTGGGCGATGATCTCCTGATGTTCTTTCATGGCAGGCATCAGGCGGTACTCGTTGATGAGCATGCGCAGGTGATCGAGCCACAGCTTCCAGGCATCTTGCGAGACGTTTTCGTAAATGCGCTGGCCGAGCTCACCGGGCCAAGGCGGCTCGTCGAGCCCGGGAAGTTCCTGCTTGAAGAGCACGCATTTCACCAGGTGCTGCGCCATAGGAATACCTCCGCTCGATGCGTTCGCGTGTTGAGGGATTGCGATGAAGTTTCGACTCTTCCCTGAACCGCGGCGCGAGGAAAGTTCAATTATACAAGAAACTGGCCTTGTAGCAGGCGGACAGACGGAAGGCGCAGCCCGCCACGCTCAAGACTCAGAGGTCGTTCCCTTCACCGCGAAGCCTCAAGACGGAACGGAGGTGCTGCTGAAGAACGTCGAGGCGTTCCGCCGGCGTGAGCGACAGCGTCCAGCGAATCAGCGTCAGGTCCACACCATCTTCGCTGTGGGTCGGCTGCGCCCGGGGTTCGTCGCGCGTGCTGGAATCCGGCTCGGCTTGGTCGCCACTGTACTCGTCCCGAAGGAGTAGCTTACCAAAAGGGCTTCCGCTCACGCCCAGTAATTGCGGTCGAGCGAGCGGTACTGGATGGCTTCCGAAATGTGCGGGACGCCGATGGATTCGGCACCATCGAGGTCGGCGATGGTGCGTGAGACCTTGAGGATGCGGTCGTGCGCGCGCGCCGAGAGGCCCAGGCGCGTCATGGCGCTTTCCAGCAGGCGTTCGCACTCCGCGGAAATGTTGCAGTACTTGCGCATCTGGCGCGGGCTCAACTGGGCGTTGCAGTAAATCTTCTCGCCCTGGTAGCGGCGCAACTGCCGGTCGCGCGCGGAGATCACGCGGGCGCGGATCTGATCGGAGCCTTCGCCGCTGGCATCATCTCGCAGCTCGCGGTACTTGACCGCCGGCATGTCAATATGGATATCGATGCGGTCGAGCAGCGGCCCCGAAATCTTCGAGACGTAGCGCTGGATCTGCGGCGGCGTGCAGGTGCACTCCCGCGAAGGATCGTTGAAGAAGCCGCACGGGCAGGGGTTCATCGCTGCCGCCAACATGAAGCGTGAAGGAAAGGTCAGCGACATCGCGGCCCGCGCGATGGTCACGGTGCCGTCTTCGAGCGGCTGCCTCATTACCTCCAGGACGTTGCGCTGGAATTCCGGCAGCTCGTCGAGGAAAAGCACCCCGTTGTGCGCCAGGCTCACTTCGCCCGGACGCGGCACGGCGCCGCCGCCAATCAGGCCCGCATCGGAAATCGTGTGATGCGGCGAGCGATAGGGCCGCGTACCGACCAGGCCCAGACCCGGCTCGAGCACTCCGGCCACGCTGTGAATCTTCGTCGTCTGGATCGCCTCCTCGAAAGTGAGGGGCGGAAGAATCGTCGGGATGCGCTTGGCGAGCATCGTCTTGCCCGCGCCCGGCGGGCCGATCATGAGGATGTTGTGCCCGCCGGCAGTCGCGACCTCGATGGCGCGCTTGGCGTGCATCTGGCCTTTGACGTCGCGGAAATCCACCGGGTACTGGCTGGCCGCCGCGAGCATTTCCGCGGTGTTGACCTTGGCGGGCGCGAAGGGTCGCGTCTCGTTGACGAGATCGATCACCTCCGGCAACGAGCGCATGGCGTACACTTCCACTTCCTGCACCACCGCCGCCTCGCGAGCGTTTTCGCGCGGCAACACCAATTTGCGGATGCCCTTGTGGCGCACCATGCCGGCAATCGAAAGCGCGCCCTTGATGGGCCGCAGGCCGCCGTCGAGCGCCAGTTCGCCGAGGAAGAGGTAATCCTTGAGGTCAGGTTTGAGCAGCACGCCCGTGGTGCCGAGAATCCCGAGGGCGATGGAGAGGTCGAAGCCGGAGCCTTCTTTCTTCACGTCGGCGGGCGCGAGGTTGACCGTGATGTTCTGGAAAGGAAAATCCAGGCCGCAATTCTTGATGGCGCTCTTGATGCGTTCGCGGCTCTCGCGCACCGCGGCGTCGGGAAGGCCGACGGTCATGAAGTTCGCGTTGCCCGCCGAGATATCGACCTCGACCTCAACAAGATAGGCATCGATCCCGAAGACGGCGGCGCTGAAGGTTTTGAAAAGCATGAGGGCTAGATTCCATCCGGCGCGGCGGCGAGGGGCTGAAAACTACGCCCGCGCCTTGAGGGTCCCGTTCAGGCAGGTTTGCCCGTCCGGTGCGTCGTGAGCGAGCGCGATTATATCAGAATGCATTTGAAAAACAGCAACGCATCGCAAACCCGGCGCCACGTTGGAGGCGGCGCCTGGCGATGACCTTTAGCGGCGCCGACGGGATGGGGGAAGAGGCTTCCGCGGGCCGTGCATCCTCGCGGGTTGGCGAGGCCGCGGCTGGCAGCGCGGGCAGAAGTGGCTGCTGCGCCCGGTGACCACGATGCGGCGGATCTGGGTTCTACAGCGGCGGCAACGCTCTCCGGTCCGCTGGTAGACGTTCAGCTTCTCCAGGAATTCACCCGGCTCGCCGTCGGCGCCCAGGTAATCGCGGAAGCTGGTGCCGCCGAAATGGAGCGCCCGCGCCAGAACTCTCTTCATGGCGCGAAGAAGTGTCCGGGCGGCTGGGGGAGACAAGCGTCCGGCCTGCGTGAGGGGATGAATCCGCGCGGCATAGAGGGCCTCGTCGGCATAGATATTCCCGAGCCCGGCGAGGAATTGCTGGTTCATCAGCCAGCTTTTGATGGCACCGCGCCGGCCGAGCAACGCCGCGAGAAACTCCTCCTCGCGGATGTCCGGCGCGTCCGGTCCGAGCCTGGCAAAGACCGCTTCAAGCTCTTCCGCGGTGCAGCATCTCAAGCGCCCGAAGCGGCGAACATCCCGATAGCGGATTTCGTCCCGGCCGTCGTCGAGCACCATCCGGACATGGGTATGGTTCTCCAGGGGTGCGGCTCTCGGCATCACCACGAACTGGCCCGTCATTCCGAGGCGCACGAGAAGGAAGCGCGCTGCGGCTCCGTTCTTCGCGCGCAGTTCGAGCCCGAGGGCTTTGCCTTTGCGCCGGAGGGCGGCGATGACGCGACCGGAAACCGCCTTCGCGAACTCCTCCGCAGTGCCGACGATGACGCCGGCATGGTGAACCTCAACCTGGGTGATGCGGCGACCGACGGCCCGCTGACGCAGGCCTCTCAGGACCGTTTCAACTTCCGGGAGTTCAGGCATGGAAATTCAGTGCTTTGTGGGCGACTCGTTGGGAACCAGCGCCAGCACCCGCGCCGGGCTGCCGGAACCGCCTTCGAGCTTCATGGGCAGCGCGATGACGCAGGCCCCGTTGGGTGGAAGCTCCTCCAGGTTCGCGACATTCTCAAGATGATAGAGACCGGCGGACATGGTGAGGCGATGAACCTCAAAGTCCTTCGAGGGGCCGTAGTCGATGCTAGGCGTGTCAATCCCCAGGCCCACGGGATGCACGCGCTCAAGCAGGTAGCGAGCGGCTTCCAGCGAGTAACCGGGGAAATGCATCACGCCCTTCGCGTCCTGATTCATGAATTGCTTTTCCGAAGGCCAGCGTGAGCCCCAGCCGGTGCGCAGGAGGACCAGGCATCCGGGCGGCATGGCGCCGTGCGCCTTCACCCAATTTTCCAGGTCGGCAACGGTCACTCGATAGTCGGGATCGGAGCGCACCGATGCGGAAACATCCACGACCACCGCCATCGCCAGGAAATTCTTGACGGGAAGCTGATCGACGCTCTTCCCCGCGGGGTCGAAGTGACGGGGAGCATCCATGTGCGTGCCGAAATGCTCGGGCAGTTCGATTTCCCGCCCGAAGTAGCCGTCGCGCTGGTAGGTCTCCGTGACCTTGGCATGAAATGGAGAAGGGGAGTTTCCCTCCGACCAGTACGGCGCTTGCGGGCCCAGAGCGTGGGTGAGATCCACGATCTTGACATCGCCGCGCTGGATGGCCTGAAGGAGTTCTGCCGGGATGCTCGACTGTTGAGCCATGGTCGGGACGGCGCCGAGGAAGAGGAGAAGCAGCACAGCGACCGAGCGCCCGAGGTATCCGATGTCCATCAGTTCTCCGGCCCCAGGTACGCTAGACGGCGAGAAGAATCTCAACCAATCTGAACCAGTTCCGGAGTTCCCGCTTTGCCGATCCGGATGCTCTTCTTGAACTCTTCGATCATGCTTTCGTCGAGGCGCACGCGCGTGGGAGGCTCATTGAAGTGCATCTTATCGATCTTTTCTTGCAGCTTCAAAAGACCGTAGAAGAGGTTTTCGGGCCGAGGCGGGCAGCCCACGATGTAGACATCCACCGGCACGACCTTGTCCACGCCCTGCAGGACGGCGTAGGTGTTGAACGGCCCGCCCACACTCGAGCAGGCTCCCATGGAAATGCACCACTTCGGATCCGGCATTTGCTCCCAGATGCGCTTCACCACCGGCGCCATTTTCAGTGTGACCGTCCCTGCGACGATCATCAGGTCCGCCTGGCGCGGGCTGGGGCGGAAGACCTCCGCGCCGAAGCGCGCCATGTCGAATCGCGACGTCGTGGAGGCGATCATCTCGATCGCGCAGCAGGCCAAGCCGAACGTCAGCGGCCAGAGCGCCGATTTGCGCGCCCATTTGAAGACCTGGTCCACGGTCGAGATGATGAAACTGTCTTCGTGTTTGCTTTGGAACTGTTCCATGCAACGACCTCAGGCAGTCAGTCGGACCGGACCATGCAAAAGCAGACGCCCCAATCTCGCCCCAATCCATTATAACCCACGGACGCCGGTCGTGTCCGGGGCGCGCTCTCCCCGTTAATCGGGAGCCGGAATCATACCACGCACTCGTGCTGCTTCGGCCGCATCGCCCGCGGCCTCGAGCGCGCGGGCCTCCGCTTCGTAGGCCTGCCGGAACGTGGGATCGACCTGGCGCGCCGCGCGGAATTGCTCCGCCGCTTCTCGCGGACGTCCTAGCTTCAACAGGCATGTCCCGAGATAGAAGCGGCCGCTGAGATC
This sequence comes from Terriglobia bacterium, assembly GCA_020072905.1. GTDB lineage: Bacteria > Acidobacteriota > Terriglobia > UBA7540 > UBA7540 > JAIQGB01. The sequence continues at coordinate 5,914 of JAIQGB010000069.1, forward strand.
TTGCGGATTTGCCCGGACCGCCTGGGAGAAGTATTCCGCGGCTCGGGCGTAATCGCCGCGCGGAAAATACACCGAGCCCAGCACATCGTATGCCGGGCTGTCATGGGGCGAGACGCGAACGGCCTTGCGAAATGATTCCAATGCCTCCTCCGTGCGGCCGCGGAGATAGGCGATCTGGCCAAGACCGATGTAGGAATCGTAAGTGACCTTGGAAAGGGGCCGGATGCTTGCCCAATTCAATCGCATCGCGGTCTGGTATTCGCGAGCTGCTCCGTCGAGGTCTCCGTGCTGGTACTGCAGGACCAAAGCCTGGATCAGATGCAGCAAGGCGGCATTCGGTGATTGCCGGAGCGAGTAGTTGGCCAGGGTTTCGTTATCATGCCAGTTGGGAATCGCGCGCAGGGTCTCGACCGAACAAAAGACCATCGCGACGGCCAGGGCCGGAAGCGTCACGCGCTCGGGCTGAGCCGCAGGAAGGCGGCGCGGCAGCCAGACAAGCAGCGTCCCCGCAAGCGCCAGGCACAGGCCCACCGAGGGAAGATAAGAGAACCGCTCGGCGAGCAAAGGAAAGCTGAGCTGGCGGATGTCGAGACAGGGCAATAAGCCGACCACCCACCAGGCGATGAGAAAACTCACAACGGGCTGGCGCTTGCGCAGCCAGAGCGTGCCCAACAGAGTTGCGATGACCAACCACGGCCAGGGCGAATGCAGCGCCGGGCCCAATTCGAAGCTTCGGAAGACGTTCAGATGCGTCGGCCAGAAGAACAGCTTGGTATGCTGGCCCAGCAGCCCGAGGGCGGCGCCGGCGATGCGTGGAGTGATTCTGCACGGATTGGCAGCCTGGGTGACATAACCCAGCGCAGCAACGCGAAGCATGAGACAAATCGCGACGGCGAGAACAAAGGGCATGAACCCAATCAGGCAGCGGCGCCATGCGGAGCGGGTCTCGGGCGGCGAAATGAAGAACCAATAAGCCAGGAGCATGGGGAGAAAGCTGAACGCCATCTCCTTGAAGAGGAGCGCCGGAAAGTAGGCGAGCGCGGCTAGGGCGTACGCTCCCAGCCTTCGGTCTTCGGATTCTTCCGCGCGCAAGAACAGCAAGAAACCCGAAAGGTAGAAAAATCCGTAGCCCGTGTCCGGCACTGCGGCGATCCAGGCCACGGCTTCCACATGCAACGGATGGAGTGCCCAGAGGAGGGCCCCCGCAAATGCGGCGAGTTCCTGGCGCAGCAGTTTGCGGCCGAGCTGAAAGACCAGCCACACGGTCGCCGCGTACATCAGGATCTGGAACAAATGGAAGGCGGCGGGGTTCGGCCCGGCGAGACGATAGATCAACCAGTGGGTGAAAATATGCAGAGGGCGATAGTAATTGGTGGGGAAGGCCACGCCCTGAAACGACCACACCGAGCCGGTGAAAATTCTGGTCCACAGGTGGGGATTCGTGACGAAGGGATTTTGCAGCACTTGGTACTCATCATCGTAAACGAACCCGTTGGCCAGCGAGCCGGCGTAGACCAGAAACGCCGTGGCCACGAGAATGAACCCGGAAAGCCGGGGATGAGTTTGGAGCCAGTTCTCAACTCGCTCGACCAACGCCGACCTCAAGCGAAGGCACCTTGCCCCGCCGGCAAACATCTCGGGACGCCGCAATGATGCCTGGAATGGTCTTCTCGCCGGATTGATTATAGCGGGGGGACGAGGAAGAACAACGTTCCTTCGCAACGGTCATGTCGCGAGGGGTTTTTGGCCGGAAATCAGCAGCGCGCCTTCGCGTTTGAACTTCCGCATCTGTTCCGCATCCTTGAACCAGCGGCCGGTGTAAACCTCGGGCGTCGGAGAATTATCGGGAATGCGACGGTGCGCCACGTCCGTGAAACCCGGATCGCTAAAGATGCGAGCCCATTCGCCGGCGGTGAGCAAATGGGCCGGTATGTTGTACTGGGCGCCCCACTGGTGACAGTGCGGATTGTCCCGATAATAGTTGATGAGAATCCATGCCGAACCGCCGGGCGCGAGCACTCGGAAGATTTCGCGCAATCCGCTCGCGGGATCGGGCCAGTAGTAGGCCGACTCAACGGAGATGACCTTGGTGAAGTAGCCGCTCTCCCAGGGAATCCGGTCGACGCTGCCGCGTAGAAAAGTGAGGTTGCCGAAGCCCGCTCCGGCCTGCTGGGCGCGACGCACCATCTCGTCCGAAACATCGATGCCTACGACTTGGCCGCCGGGCCCGAGCGCCGCCAATCTTTTCCCCAGCCAGCCCGTCCCGCAGCCGACGTCGAGAACGCGGTCGACGGGCTGAAGATTCATGAGGGCCAGTGTCGGCTCGACGATGGGGAGATGATGCTCCTCCATCTCCTCGCCGCTGCCCTCTTCGGCCCAGCGGTTGAATTCCTCGCGGAGCCGCCCGTGAGCGTCACTTTCGGGCTTCTTCATTTAAGCTCCTGAAGCGCTTCCTTGGCGGTCTTGCCGTCAGGTTCCAGGCGCAAGCTGGTCTCCAGTTCACGTCGGGCCTCAACCCATCTCCCCGCCGCCCGATATGCCAAGCCAAGCTGGGTATGAACCAGGGCAGAGTCGGGTTGGATTCTGGCCGCCTTCTCAAGTGAGCTGGTCGCCGCCGGGACATCACCCATCTTCAGGGCCAGCACTCCCTGCCGAAAGAGCGCCGTGGGAGAGCTCGGTTGCACTTGCAGGGCCTTTTCATACATGTCCATCGCTGCAGATTGCTTTCCGCGCTCCTCGTAAAGCCCGGCGAGACTGAGATAAGGCGCCTCGCTCCTCGGAGCGAGCTGTGCGGCATGGCGGAACTCCGCCTCAGCTTCGACGAAATTGCCCTTTCGAGCCAAGAGGATTCCACGGTTCAGGCAAATGCTCAAAGAGGATGGATCCGCACGGGCCGCAGCGGCAAGATACCCTTGAGCTTCGTCCAGCCTGCCTTGGTCCATCGAAATGATTCCCAAGTTGTTCAGAGCGTCTCCATAGTTTGGGTTCAAGGCCACGGCACGCTCGAAAAGTTGACGGGCAAATTCCAAATCTCCAGCGCCGCGTTCGAGCAGTCCCCAGCCGTAGAATGTCTCGGGGGCGCGGGGATTGACCTGGGCGGCGCGCCGAAACAGCGCCCTGGCGCCTGCGACCGCTCCGTCATCCTGCAGCACTAAGGCGAGGTCGACATAGGCTTCATAGAGTGAGGGGTCGGAAGCGATCGCAGCGACGTATTGCTGGCGCGCGAGCGTTCGCTCGCCTGCCTGCCGGTAAGAGTTACCCAGGTAGAGGTGGGACATCGCGGCATCCGGAACCTCGCGCAGCGTGGCGAGGGCCAGCGTCTTGTCGTTCCTCCAGTCGGGAAGACGCAGGGTCGTTCGTCCTATCAACAGCGCGAGGACGACCCAAGGAATCGCTCGCGCCAGAAAGAACCTCAGCCGATGTTCCCGAGCGGCCGATCTGCCCAGTTGAGCCAGCCCTTCACCTGCAAGCCAGCAAAAGGCCACACTAGGAATGTACAAATAGCGTTCTCCGTAAGCTGCGAACCCGAGCCAGCGGACATTCAACACCGGACCCAGGAACAGGAGGAACCAGAGAATGGCAAAGGACACGCGGGGATCGCGCCGCCAGTGCCGGAAGAAGGCTGTGGCCGCAAGCAGGAGGAACACCACGCCCAGGACTACATCAAGGGCGAGCCAGCCCTCCGGCGGCCGGAACTTTACGAAGTAGGCGAGGTGCTGAGGCCAAACGAGCTTGAACGCATAGGTCCCCATCAGGCCGAGGGCAGAAAGAACTGTTTCCTTCAGCCCCGGGCCGCTCGCGCCCGTAACTTTCGTGATGCTGCCGAAAATCGCGAGACGCAGCGCAAGATAGAGGGCGAGAAGCAAAAAGAAGGGGACATAATTCTCAAAAGGGATCTTCGGTCGTGACGGGCTGCCGGCACGCAAGAAGACGTCGTAAAAGATCAAGAGCAAGGGCAGGGCAAGGGCCACCTCTTTGGAGAGCACCGCAAGCAGAAACATCGCGGCCGCGAGCCAGGAATAAATCCTGGGAAGACGCGGGCGGGAGTTGCCGGGCCCCAGGTAAATCCACATCGAAAGCAGCAGGAACAGAGCACACTCCAGGTCCGAGATTCCGGAGACAGGCGCGACGTTTTCCACGTGCAGGGGCAATGCCGCGAAGGTTGCGCCTGCCCAAAGCGCTCCCGTTCCCCCGGGCCACAGCTTGCGAGCCAGGGCGTAGACCAGGATGACCACCAGCCCATTCAGGATGGCATTCACGAGGTGGTATGCCGGCGGACTCACGCCAAACAGAACTCTCTCCACAAGCAGGGTGACCATTACTATCGGACGGTAGTAGCCCGTCGCGGTCCCGCGGAATCCCCAAAAGTCCTGGCTGAAAATCTCCTTGAGGGAGTGGAAACTTAGCACATAGGGGTTATGGGCTAGCAGGAGGCTGTCGTCGACTACGAAGTCAAACCTCGTCGTGTCGATATACAGAAGAATGGAGAAAGAGAAGAGAAGAAGGAGGGATAGACGGTTCGGAATTGAGCCACCCGAGACCCGGGTAGGCAATGGAGAGCTGACGTCATCCAGCGATGACGGGATTAAACGCCTTTGCATTCAAGCGCGCGTCCGAAAACCCAGCGGGCCAATAACTCCGCGCCGCGACGATATGCTAAAGGTAGTGGGGAGATGGTGGCCTTCCATCTCGTCGCTGCGGCCCGCTTCGGCCCAGCGGCTGAATTCCTCGCGGAGCCGGGCTTCGGGTGCGCCCTCCGGCATGGTGGTATCAATATACCGCGGAAGGGGAATTGAGGGGGCTCTTGTCCAACCCCCTCGATTCCGGACCGAGAGTGCCCCGTTCCAGGTCACTTGTAAGAGATGATCACCGATTCCGCCGACTGCACGGGACGGATGTGCTCGCTGCGGGCGAAGCCAGCATTGCGGAACATCCGATCGAACTCCGCGAAGGTGTAGGCGTCCCCATGCGGAGTCGAGCCCAGCATGATCATGCTGAAAAATGCCGCTTCCGGCGGGCTGATGCGGTCGTCGTTAGGCACAAACTCCAGCGTCACGGCGCGTCCCCCGGGCGCAAGCGCCGTGTGGACCTTCTTCAATAAGGCCTCGCAGGTGGGCGGGTCGAAATGATGGAGGAAATTGGTAAGCAAGACAAGGTCGTAGCCGCTTCCAAAATCCACTTCGAAGGCGCTTCCCGCCAGGGTTGAGTAACGGCCGTCAAGTCCCGCCTTGCGGGCATTCTCCTTCGCCACCTCGAGGACGCTCGGCCAGTCGAGCGCCACGATCTCCGCCTGCGGGTTGTGCCGGGCGATGGTAATGCCAAACAAGCCGTGACCGGCGGCGATGTCGAGCACGCGCCATCCCTCCCCGGCGTCTGCGCCCGTGATTTGAGCGATGGCCTCAGCAGGCATCACCATGAGCGGCGCCATTGATCGCGCGAACTCCACCCAAAGTGGATTTTCCGGCGTGATCGTCCCTTCTTCACTCATGACGGTCCCGCCTCGCTGCACAGCTTCGGCGAGATTGTCATAGGCTCTGACAATTTCCGGAGCGTTCAGGAAGCGCACGACGGTTCCCATGTAGGCGGGCGAGCGGCGGTTGAGGAATACGGCGGCATCGGGAGCAAGTCCGTAATGCGTCGAATTCTTGGTCAGGAAGCCCATCAACGTCAGGTAATCGCAGAGGATCCGGGTTCCGCGCTCGGACGCGCTGGCGCGACGCGCAATCTCTGGGACGGTCGCCCGACCCTCGCCGATGGTCGTGAAGACGTCGAGCTCAATCGCCGCCCTCAGCGCTGCAGTCTGCTGAAAGGCGTTGAGGGTCTGGAAAATCCGCATCGGATTGGGTGGTGTGCCGGAAGAGCCTCCCTCCCGGGGTTTCTGAGACTTGCGTTTCCTGGATTCTTTCAGTGTTGCGGTGGTACCCATGGTGTTTCCTCCTGGAAGATTTTTGAGTATAGCGAGGCATCCTTCATCCCTTTGGTAAACGAACGGTTGACCAGCCAGAGCGCACTCTTGCGCTCCATATCCTGCGGGGCGTGCAGTTCTCGGACGGCCCTGCCGAAGGAGGCGTCTGCACACCCGTTATCAACTTGCTTTTGCGGTCAAGCCCTGAAAAAAACTGTAAGAAGGCTGCGAATCACGCAGCACCGCGCCACCCCGCAGGGCGGCACTCCACTCAATCCCAGACTATCCGACACCGCTGCTTACTGGCTTCGCGTTCTGGATGACAACCCTAGGTTCGTGAGAGGGTGGGGGAACCTCCAGACCCTGCTCGCGCAGCAAAGCCACATGCTCTTCCATCCCCCAGCGGGCTTTGTACAAGCAGTCTTCGATGGAGTTTCCTGCCCCAGTGAACCCTTCAAGATCGGGCGAATAAAACCCGAAAAAGTTGGGGTCCTCGGTGGCCTCGATGATTAGAGAATATGTGAGGTCGATCATCCTTCACCGTGCCCTTTGATCCCGGCAGCCTTTAGAATAGCATCGCACGTGCCTGTCGGGACTTCTTTGGAGCCGTGGTAATCAATCCGGACAAGCCTTTCGAGCCCGGATCTGCCGTAATACCGAATCGAACCTTTCTCCTTGATGAGCTTGAGTCCCTCGCGTTCGAGTAATCGAACCAGCTCATTGAACTTCCGCCGAGCAAGCCACAAAACCTGAGGGACGGATTGCGACGTGCTTCAAAAACGGATCAGCAAGCAAGTCGGGCTGCAACATGTATCAACCCTGAACTTTGGTCAACAGCTCGACGAACTTCTGCTCGCGTTCGTTCTGGTCGAGGCCCAGGTGTTTCTCCAGCACCTGCGTGGTATTCATGGAGCAGAACTTGGGGCCACACATGGAGCAGAACGCGGCGTCCTTGTAGTAATCGTCCTGGAGCGTTTCGTCGTGCATGGCGCGCGCGGTCTCGGGGTCGAGCGAGAGTTCAAACTGCTTGTTCCAGTCGAAGAGGAAGCGCGCGTAGCTGAGCGCGTCATCGCGGTCGCGGGCGCCCGGCCGGTGGCGCGCCACATCCGCCGCGTGCGCGGCAATCTTGTAAGCGATGATGCCCTGGCGGACGTCATCCTTATTGGGCAGGCCCAAGTGCTCCTTGGGCGTGACGTAGCAGAGCATCGACGCGCCATGCCAGCCGATCATCGCCGCGCCAATCGCGGAGGTGATGTGGTCGTAGCCCGGAGCGATGTCGGTGACGAGCGGCCCGAGCGTATAGAACGGCGCCTCGTGGCACATCTCCATTTCCTTGTCCACCTGCAGCTTGATCTGGTCCATGGGGATGTGGCCGGGACCTTCGATCATCACCTGCACGTCGTACTCCCAGGCCTTCTTGGTGAGCTCGCCCAGAACTTTCAATTCGGCGAACTGCGCTTCGTCGCTCGCGTCGGCAAGGGAGCCCGGCCTCAGACCGTCGCCGAGCGAGAATGAAACGTCATACTTCTGGAAGATTCTGCAGATTTCCTCGAAGTGCGTGTAAAGGAAATTCTCCTGATTGTTCTCGACAGACCACTGCGCCATGATGGCGCCGCCGCGGCTCACAATCCCCGTGATGCGCTGGCGGGTGAGCGGAATGAACTCGCGCAGCACGCCGGCGTGAATGGTCATGTAGTCCACGCCCTGGGCGGCCTGCTCCTCGATGACTTCCAGCATCAGTTCGGGCGTCAAATCCCGCACGCGCGAGACGCGCGTGAGAGCTTCGTAAATGGGCACCGTGCCGATGGGCACGGGGCTCGCGCGCAGGATCGCGTCGCGGATTTCGTGGATGCCACCGCCCGTGGAGAGGTCCATCGCCGTGTCCGCGCCGTAATGGACCGCGGTGTGGAGCTTATCGAGTTCCTGCTGAATGTTGGAAGTAGTCGCGGAATTGCGGCGATGCCGATGGCCATGGGCTCGAGCTCGACGTGGCGGATATTGGCGGGGATGATCATGCGCCCGCGAGCCACTTCGTCGCGGACTGTTTCCGCCGAGAGGTTCTCGCGCTTCGCCACGAATTCCATCTCCTCGGTGACGACGCCCTGCCGGGCGAAGTGCATTTGCGTGACGATAGGCCCCGTGCGCTTCCGCACCCATTCAAGCCGAGTTGGCGACACCATGGCTACACCTCTTTCGGCTGAGAAGAACCCCTGAGTCTCCAGTCTACAACCGGCAGCTACGCGGCGCAAGCCACAGACGCTTGCCTCCTTGGCTGGCGGCGCGCAACGGCGACTCTGTAGGGGCGGGGCTTGCCCCGCCCTCGGGGGCGCCGTAAGCAGCGCCCCTACAAGACCCACCGCTGCAGCCACCTCCGCCTGTGTTATGCTCTCGACAACACTGTAGGGGAGCGCTGCGCGCTCCCGCGGGAGCCCAAAGGGCTCCCCTACCCGCCGGTCACAG
>JAIQGB010000466.1:0-637 GCA_020072905.1 Terriglobia bacterium
CGAAGGCGATGGGCTGGGCGAATTTATCGCGCCCCACGGCATCACCGTCGACTCGAAAGGCAACGTTATCGTCGGCGAGGTCTCTTACACAGAGAAGGGCCGTCGAATCGACAAAGTCTTCACGTCTTTGAGGCGATTGAAGCGGGTCCTGGCGTAAGATTCCCGAGGCCGCTGCTTCGCCCGGGCCTTGACCAGGTTGGCGCGGTTGGCCGCTAGGCGAGCCGGCGTGGGGCGGTACATCGCCTCCCTGTCTTCTCGCGCCTTGCGCAGGTGCGCGAAAGCTACCGCGCGTCGGGCCGGGGTGAAGTGGTAATCCCGCCGCAGGGCGTCGGTGGCTTTGCGAACCGCCGCCCACTTGGCGGGGGTCATCTGGAACATGCGCTGCTTGCGCGCCTCATCCAGGGCGGCGCGCCGGGCGGGCGTGAAGTTGTACTTGCGGCGGGGCCGACTCCGCGACGGGCGGCGGAGGGTTGGGGCGGCGCCCCGCCCGGCCGCTGAAGAGTGTGCAGACATATAGGCGAGTAGGCTAGCATGTCTCGAAAGGTTTGTCAAGGCCCTGGGGCGCGGCGCCTTGAGGTTTTGTAGGGGCGGGGCTTGCCCCGCCTGGCAGGGGCACGCCATGGCGTGCCCCTACGAC
>JAIQGB010000466.1:650-5771 GCA_020072905.1 Terriglobia bacterium
AGGGCGATGCAAGCATCGCCCCTACTTTTTTCGGCGGGGCCGGAGATTCTGTGAGAAACTGGTTCCTTCACGCTCTGGGCCGCGATGAATATGAAAAAGATCCTGATCTACGACACGACCTTAAGAGACGGTTCGCAGGGCGAAAACGTCTCCTTTTCGGTGGAAGACAAGCTGCGCGTCACCACGAAGCTCGACGAGCTGGGCATCGATTACATCGAAGGCGGCTGGCCCGGCTCGAACGGCAAGGACATCGCCTTCTTCCGCCGCGCCCAGGAGCTGAAGCTGAAGCACGCCCGGCTCGCGGCCTTCGGCAGCACGCGCCACCCGCGCCACAGCATCGCGCACGACCGCAACACGCAGGCGCTGGTCGAAGCGAACACTCCGGTGGTGACGATCTTCGGCAAGACCTGGGACCTGCACGTGAAGGTGGCGCTAGGAATTTCGCTCGAGGAAAACCTGAAACTGATTCGCGAGTCGGTCGAGTACCTGAAATCCCAGGGCAAGGAAGTGATCTACGACGCCGAGCACTTCTTTGACGGCTTCAAGGCCGACCGCGAGTACGCGCTGGCCACGCTCCGGGCGGCAGAGGAAGCGGGCGCCGACACCATCGTCTTATGCGACACGAACGGCGGGACACTCACCAGCGACCTGCGCGAGAGCTTCCGCATCTCCACTGGGCACGTCAAGGTGCCGCTGGGGATTCACACCCACAATGATGGCGAGATGGCCGTCGCCAACGCCATCGCTGCCATCCAGGAAGGCGCAGTGCACGTGCAAGGCACCATCAACGGCTATGGCGAGCGCACCGGCAACGCCAACCTCTGCTCGGTGATTCCCAACATCGAGCTGAAATTGGGACTGCGCTCGATCGGCAAGGAAAAGCTCAAGCACCTGACGGAGGTTTCCCACTACGTCAGCGAGCTCGCCAACCTGATTCCCCGCCACGATCTACCCTTCGTCGGCAAGAGCGCCTTCGCGCACAAGGGCGGCATCCACGTGAGCGCGGTGATGAAGGAGACGGCCGCCTACGAGCACATCGACCCCACGCTGGTCGGCAACGAGCGCCGCGTGCTGGTCTCCGAGCTTTCCGGCAAGAGCAACGTGCTCTACAAGGCGGAAGAGCTGGGGCTCGCGTTCGATAAGTCCTCGCCGCACGCCAAGGTCGTGGTCGAGAAGCTCAAGGAAATGGAACACGACGGCTATCAGTTTGAAGGCGCCGAAGGATCGTTCCAGATTCTCTTCGACCGCTTGCTCCACAACTTTCCCGAATTCTTCGAGCTCGACGGCTTCCGCGTCATCACGCAGAAGCGCGGTTCGGACGAGTCTTCTTCGGAAGCCGTCATCAAGCTGCGCGTGGACGGCAAGGAAGAACACACCGCCGCGGAAGGCGTCGGCCCGGTCAGCGCGCTCGACCGCGCTTTGCGGAAATCCCTCGTCACGTTCTTCCCCTGCATCCGCGACATTCGCCTGACGGATTACAAGGTGCGCGTGCTCAACGCCAAGGACGCCACCGACGCCCGCGTGCGCGTGCTTATCGAGACCAGCGACGGCCACGACACCTGGGGAACCGTCGGCGTCAGTGAAAACATCATCGAGGCGAGTTGGAAAGCGCTCGTCGATAGCATCACCTTCAAGCTCAAAAAGGAATACGGCTACCGGCGCCACGAAACCAAAACCCACACCCCCAAGTAGCGGCGATTTGATATCGCCACATCTCACACCACCAAGTAGCGGCGATTTGATATCGTCACATCGGGGCGGGCCCTCGCGCCTCCGCCCCGCGTCGTCCACGTTGGCAACCGGCCCCGACCGAATGGCGGCCTGGTCCTAGCGACGGGATGCGCATTCATCCCCCGCGTTTTATCCAACCTTGGGCTGTAGGGGGCAGAGAGATCTACACTGATGCGCCAGCCTGGCATTCAGAGCGCCGGTTCGTCACGCGCGCCGCGCCAGACGTGGAGAATCTCCACGCTGAGGGACCCCTCGCTGACGTCGTAGAAGATGCGGTAAGAACGGAAGACGATCTCACGCAGTGTTCCTCTCGCGCCGCGCGGATAGGTGGGGCCGATGAAGGGAAATGACGCCAGAATGCGAACGTGGTCGAGTATGCCCCGCCCGACCCGGCCGGCTGCCTGCGGGTCATGCTGGGCGAGGTAAGCGCAGATGTCTTGGAGATCCGCAATCGCCGCGTCTCACCAAATTATCTTGAAGTCCATGCGGTTGCCCAGGACTCCAGCAAACGTTCTGCCTCCTCCTGGGTCTTGGTGCGGCCGGCGGCAATGTCTGCCCGTCCCCGCCGGATGGACGCCATGATGCGCAACTCCTCGGTGATTTCCTCGAGCGAGGCGTCCTCCGGGAGCCGCTGGAGAGCGTCCATCACAGCCTGCTTATCCGTCATGACTTAGATACTACCGCTTCATAACGCCCGTGGCAAGAGCTGGTAGCCACGGTCAATTCGCAATTGAAATTGACCGTGGGTTCGTCATCAAGGGAAAAGCCCACGGTCAGAAAAACCCTGACCGTGGCTGCGAGGGACCCGGCCGCCCGCCACCGTCCGGCCGCGGGAACTGGACGGCACGCTAGCGGAGGGCAAAAACGCGTTTACTTTTTGACCGTGAATACCAGCTTTCGCTCGACACTTACTCCCCATTTCGAAAATTGATACTGCCCATCCAAGATGACTGGTCTGTCTTCCAGACGCCCGAAAATCGCATCGAACTCGCTACCCTTCGGGATCAACACGGAAGCGGCCAGCAGCCCTCGGAAATCGCTGGCGTATACCTCGATCCTTTTCGGAACGCCATTACTCATCGTGGCGTGCACGTTTGGTGGCGGCGAGCTTGGTGGAACGGCGAAAACGCAGTGGCCGTTACTCTCACCGACGATGATCGGCTCAAGCAATCGGAACTGTTCGAAATCAAGGCTGTTAGCACTTACGGCGTATTGAATGTCTTCAGCGGGAACCTGGATGCTCCATGCAAGTCTCTCCAAAGGCAACCGCCCCGCGCCTGTAGTGATTTCGACGTTGTAGCATGGGCCACGATCAATGATTTGGTAAGTCGCCTGCACCTTGGGTCCAGGGAGAAACTGCGGCAAATACCACTGTGCCACTTTCGCGATGACTGCTGTCGCTACCACTACAATCAGCCACCAGGTCAGCCTGCCAACTTTGCCCGGGGTCCTATTTTCGGTGGCCCTCTTATTCTTCTTGCCGTTTCTCTTCTTGGCCATAACTCGCTGCCTGGGGTGCTCTAATAGCCTTTGTCGCAGCGGCCGGCGCGTACGTTGTCATGTGTGTATGCGCCTCGCGAACACGCGCAACGTCTCTGTCACCGCGTCCTATCCATGGGCCGTCCTGGCTTCTCAACGGTCCCGCAAGGCCGGATGTCGGCGCCACCCGCGAGTTGATGCTGTTGAGAGGGTGATTCGCGATTAGGTTCCGCAGTCATCCGCCGCCGACATTGCATCCTCTGCTGCGGACATGGCTCTCCTGATGTATTGAAGCGCATCGTCGAAATCATCCGATTGATATGCCTTGCGGGCATAACTGTAGGCATCGTCTGCGGAGCTGTGTGCATCATCGCAATCGCACTCCTCAGCAGCTGACATTGCATCGTCAGCGGCAGACATGGTCTTTTTTGCATAGTAGTGAATATCATCAAGATTATCGGAGTTATACCCCTTCCTGGCATATGAATATGCATCTTCTGCATACGAATACGCATCAGAGCAGTCTGCCATCACCAAATGAGGGAAAAGAAGCTGCCCAAGCAAAAGAAACCAAAATAGCGTCTTGTTCAAGATAGTCCCCCATTCAATTATTAGATCGACGCCTAACGACTTGGCGCTCACCCGCGGCCGGCATCGCCTTGTTAGACGTCGCATGATCACCCAACTGAACCGTCGTTCGCAGGCTGCTGCCCAAGCAACTCCGCCCAGATCGGCTGGAGAGGGTCGGTGCTCAGAGCGAACGCCTTTAACACATAGTTCGCCAAGTGAGCCGTGTGGAGCGCCGGCGTCTGTGCCACGTTTGGAAATGGCGGCGATGGATTGGGCTCAACGCTCCATTCTTGAGGTCCGTAGATCAGGTGCGCGCCAATGGTCGCGAGGCCAGCATGGACCGCGAACAGCGATTGAACGCTGTACGTAATGTCGTATCCCGTCGCGCCGTCAGGATCGCCTGACTCCCCTGCTCGTATGAGCAGCGGCTTCAGTCGCTCGGCGAGACTCTTGAAATTCAGCTTCACGACTTTTCCCTCCCAGAGTTCGTGGTAAGTGAGACCGAGTTTGAGCCGATCCGACAGGCGTCGCTTCCAATAGATGTCGTCACCCGCGATTTCCTGAAGTGCCTCGTCACCCCGAAGAATCACATGAAGTGAAATGAGCCACGTCTCCCAGTGCTGCCGAGCCAATATTCCGGCGAGATGAGCCAAGTTGGCATCTTCCAGCACCAGAACACCCCTGAGCAAAGCGCAAGACCGCATCAGCCCTGCCGCCGCGAATTGCCGGGGAGCCATGTCAGGCGCAGACCGAAACGAGGGGATGTGCGCCTCCAAGAGGTCAAGAAGTCGGTAAACCGCTTCACGAATTCCCATCGGCGTTCATTCTCCGCGCGCATCTAACGCCATGCGTTTCAGCCGCGGGTGGCGCATACATTGTCATGTACGTATGCGCCCCACGAACACGCTTAATATCTCCGGATCCTATGCATGGCCTCTTCTGGCTTCTTAGCGGTCGCGCAAGGCGGGAATGTCGGCGCCACTCGCGGCACTCGGCGCTCCTGGCTCATTTCACTTGTTTGAGGAATTCCCCGAGGTCCACGTCGGCATCCCGCAGCGCGCCTTGGAGAGTATAACGGTCAATTTCGTCGTGAAACGGGAAGACTATCCTTCTTCCCTCCGGATGTTCCATCTTGACATGGCTGCCTTTGCGATGGATCTCACGGAAGCCAAGACGTTCGAGTGCCGCCAGGACTTCTCGAGCGGAGAGCAGTGGCAACTTCACAGTGAGAGTTCCACAACTTCCTGCGACTCATCTGGAGCCAGTTCCTGCGACGGAGACTCCAGGTACAAAGCAACGGCTTCTCGAATATTATCCAGCGCCTCTTCTCTGGTCTTCCCT
>JAIQGB010000070.1 GCA_020072905.1 Terriglobia bacterium
GCGTCTCGTCCAGGGTCCACCCCGCTTGGCAGGGCACGACCCCGCAGAGTCACTAAGGCTTTTTCCGCCGTCTAGTTTTGGGCTTGAGGGGAATCCCGCAAGAGGCTCCTTGGTTTTGAGTTTCAGGGCCCCAGGTGATGATCGCTTCCTAGTCGGGTGTCAGGATTCCCGAGGGACGCAAAGTTGTCTTGTTTTTGGCGTGAGGGCGTCCAGGTGCTGTGCTTGTGGCTGATAGAGTCGGGTAATTTGTCAGTGAAATCCAGACCGCGGCAACCTTGTAGAACTACGAGATTCTCATCGGGAGACCCTTGGCCCGCTCGGGAGAGGTAAGCCACGCTATGGGAGGGGTGCCGCCGTCCGCGTGCTTGTGCATCCAAGGTCCAGCGAGGTGTAGCGGTTTATGCGTTGTGACGGGTCTCGGTTTGACGAATCTTCAGGTAGAGCCCGGTGATGGCGAGGACGATGAAGATGAGAGAGACCCCCAAGCCTTTACGCCGCACATCGCGCTCACGGAGAGACGCGACGCCCGCCTGGTAGGCCTTCTGAGAGATCTCCACACCCTGGTCGGTGAGCTTCTGAACCTCCGCATCATTGAAGGTGTGGACGTTCACTCGCGCCTTAATGAGCGTCTCGTGCGCGCTGGTGAGTTCAACCTTGGGGCCGGAAACCTCCATGCCGGAGCGCTCGGCGCTGGAGAGGATTTCCTCCGCTCGCCCTTCAAAGGTCTTGAGCTTGGCAATGTCGCCAGCCATCTTCTGTGCCGCCGCGTTGCCCTTGTCGCCCGCCGAGTGGCAGGTGATGCATACTGAATTCGGCCCCACTCCCACCCAGTCGTCGGAGGGCTTCACGATTTCGTGGTTGGAATGGCACTGCACGCAGCCCGGCAGACCCATCTGCGCGAAAGCCGGCCCGTGCGGACTCTTTTCAAAGAGTTGGGCAAAGAAGACATGGCAGGTGCCGCAGACGTTGGCCACCGAGTTCACGCCCGGCGGCGTGGCCCCATGGTTGCCGTGGCAGGTGGTACAGGTGGGCGCCGAGGTGTCGCCCTGCGCGAGGATCTCCGCATGCACGCTCTTCCCGTACTTTTCCACCTGGTCAGTCGGAATGTTGTAGCCCTTCATGTGGTTCGGGTCGGCGTGGCAGTGCCCGCACGTCGCGGCGACGTTCATGGGATTGACTGGCGAGCGCGTGTCCGAGGCCGGCAGCATATCGTGCACGCCGTGGCAGTCAACGCAGGCGGCTACCTTCGTGTCGCCTTGCTTCAACCGCTTGCCGTGCACGCTGGTCAGGTACTGGCTCAACTGGTCGGCGCGCATCTTCGGGTTGAAGCGGTGCATGTAGGCGATGTCGGAATGGCATCGCGCGCAGAATTCCGGCACTTGGGTCTTTTTCGGAGCGCCGCGGAAACCCTTCGCAGGGCTCATGGCGTTCATCGAATTGTCTTTCGGGTCGCCGCCGTGACAATCGGCGCAGCCGAGCCCGGCCTGACGGTGAACGTCGGAATCGAAAACCTTGGCCGGCTTGCTCTGCTCTCCTTCCAGCTCCAAGTGACAAGAGATGCAGGAATCCTTGGGCGCCTCGGGCAGGGCGAAGCTGGCGGCGCAGAAGAGGAGCGCGGCAATTTTCCGCAAGGCTTTCATCGATGCACTCGCAAGTGGGCCCATCAATCCGCAGTTACCGTAATGCCAGCGCAGACATCACCACCATGAAGCCGATCGCGAATATTCCCAGGCCGGTGAAGAAGCGCGTCACGCGGCCGAAGCCGGCGCGATAATCCAAGAACGGCACGATCACCCAGACCGCTCCCGCCAGCCCAAAACCCAGGAGGCCGGCGAATTCGCCCTCCAGGAACAGAATCTTGGGTGGCAGGTATTTGAGCGTCTGGAACATGAAGAGAAAATACCATTCCGGCCGGATGCCCGCCGGCGCCGAAGCGAAAGCGTCGGCCTTGGTGCCGAGTTCCCACGGGAAGATCGCTGCCAGGGCGCCGAGCACGCCCAGCGCCACGTACCAGCCGATGATGTCGCGCAGCAGGAAATTGGGGAAAAAAGGCATGGAGCGCGGCGGCTCGCGACCTTCCGTAATTGCCCGCTCCACGGAGGGGGGCACGCTCATTCCCAATCGCTGCACGAGCAGGAGATGCATGGCCAGGAGCACTGTGGCCAGCCCCGGCAACACGGCCACGTGGAATCCGAAGAAGCGAGTGAGCGTGGCGCCGGTCACCTCCTCGCCGCCGCGCAGGAAGGTGAGCATCCACTTGCCGGCGAAGGCCGCCATCTGATTCACGCCGCGGCCGGCGCAGCGCTGCTCGTACTCGTCGTGTGCTGCTGCGCGCTAGCATGCCGGTGATCCAGGTCAGCTCGCGCGGCTTGCGATAGGCCTTGAGGAAATACACGCTGAACATGTGAACGAGGGCTGTGAAGACCATCAGGTTGGCCGACCAACTGTGGATGGAGCGAATCAGCCAGCCGAAGCGGACCTGCGTCATGATGTACTGGACACTCTCGAAGGCATCATTGGGAGTCGGCCGGTAATAGAGGAGCAGGAGGATGCCGGTCAGCACCTGGATCACGAAGAGGAAAAGGGTCATGCCCCCGAGGTAATACCAGATCGTGTAGCGATGCTGGGGGACGGTTTTGTGGCGGAGAAAATCTTCGACGCTGCCCGCGCCGAAGCGTTCGTCCAGCCAAGCCAGAATGCGTCGAGACAGTGTGGCCACGGTCAGGCGTTCCGGGTGACGACAACCTCCTCACCCTGGACGTGCACCTCAAATTCCTCCAGGGGGCGGGGAGGGGGGCCGCTGATGTTTCGGCCCGTCAGGTCATACACACCATTGTGACAAGCGCACCAGATGTCGTGCCGGTCGGCGCGGTACTGAACGGTGCAATTCAAGTGTGTGCAGACGGCGGAGTAAGCTCTCCAGACGCCGTCCGCAGTGTGGACCAGCAGGGCGGGCTTGGAGCCGAACTTGAAGATGATCCCGGTGTTGAGCTTCAGTTCGCTGACCTTGCCCGCCACCACGGAGCGGCTGGTGGACTCGGCGACTTGGGTCGGAATGATGTAGCGAATCGCTGGATAAAGAAAAGAGGCAATGGAGGCAAGAATGCCGCTCCCCAGCAGAATGTTGACCCACCGGCGGCCCGGCTGTCCACCTCCGGGCTGAGCGTGATCAGAAGATTCCATCATCATCCTCCGCCACGGCGCGCCTCCGAACCTCTTCGGGCGGGGCGGACGTAGGAGATTACCACACCTCCGCCCTTGCGCCGCGTGCAGAAAAACGGAAACGGAGCGGCCATTTAAGGCAAGAAGCTTTGTCGGAACAAAGACCCGGGAGAACTAGCCCTTCGCCGGAGCCTTGTAGCCTTCGAGCGAATGGTTATGCTCTTTGTAATATTTGCCCGCGTCGTTGAGCTCCTTGGAGCCCATCTTCACGTGGCAGAAGGTGCAAGGCTTGCCCTCTTTCTTGGCGTATTCCGGCTTGGCCGTGGCGAGCGTCAGCACAGCACCACTGATCACGGCAGCGGCCAGAATGATTTTGAGAAGTTTCATTCCTTCACTCCTACGAGATTTGGTGTTCTCCGTCAAACCTTTTCATTATACCGCAAGTCGCCCGGTCCCAGATTCCGTCGGCCGGCGCGCGAATCAGTTCCCTCCCGCCAGCTCGTGAAGAATCTTCGGATCCGGATCGTCCATCGCCAGGAGGTCGTGGCAAGCGTTGCAATCCTGCGTAATCTCCTTCCCGCCTTGGGACTTGTGGTTGCCGTCGTGGCAGCGGAAACAGCCGGGGAAATCCATGTGACCGAGATTGTTCGGGTACGTCCCCCAGGTGACGTTCATGGCCGGAAAGACGTTCCCATCGTAGATATACACGAGCGCGCGGCCGGCTTGCTCGATCTCGGCCCCCTGGTGGTTGTACACCGAGAAGTAGTTCTTCCGGTAGTATTCGCGCAATTCTTCGGGCAACTGGATTTCTGCATCCGCCCGGCTCGGGTAGTTCTTCTTGAGAAGCTCGATGGACACCTTGTGAACGAAGGGAAGGGAAGGACTGATGCGGCCGGCGGCCATTTCGCGGTCCACGGCCGGTTCGGGGAGATAGAAGATGTGGCTCGGCCGGTTGTGGCAATCCATGCAATCCATGACGCGGCGCTCGGCGTGAGCCAGCAAGTCGGGCTTGGGGGGATTGTCCGTGGAGGCGTATTCGGCGATCGTCCCGTCCGGATTCCGATGACTCACCCAGGGGATTTGCTGCCGCTTTTCGTCGCTGGGAATATAGGTGACCAGCCCCAGATGTGCGCCGTGAATGCCGACCAGCTTCTGGTCCAGGTCGCGCCCGCCGATGTGCATCAGCAAGACCGTCTTGGTCGCGGAATTCTGCCCGTCGTCGGCATACTTGGTCTTGATGAAAAGCTTGTTGCCGGAAAACCTCTCCGGCCAGTGGCATTCCTCACAGGTCTGGCGCGCCGGGCGCAGGTTGTGGACAGGAGTGGGAATGGGACGCGGGTAAAGGTTGAAGGTCACCGCGATCACCTGATAACTGCCCGAAAGCTTGGAGCGCACGAACCAGGGCGCGCCGGGGCCGATGTGACACTCCACGCAGGCCACGCGCGCATGCGGCGAGCGCTGATAAGCCGTGTACTCGGGCATCATCACTTGGTGGCAGGTCAATCCGCAGAAATCCTGCGATTCCATGTAGACCGTTCCGCGATAGCTGGCCACGGCGAAGATCGGCACGTTGATGGCGGTCATGACCGCTACAAACAGCACCGTCCGGCGGAGTTCGCGCTGGGAAAAATCGATTTTGGGATAGGCCAGCGGGAGGGCGCCGAGTCTTCGTTCCTTGCGAAATTCCCGATAAATCCCCACTGGGATCAGCACCAAGCCCATCACAAAAACCCCCGGAAGGATGAGAAAGAGCAGGATGCCTACGTAGGGATTGGGGTGGAAATTGCCAAACAACTGAGAGGCGTACGCCACCAGGAGCGTGATCGCGGAGGTGGTGGTCAATACCACGCCGGCGCGGCTGATGAGGTTGTGACCGAGGTAGACAATCGGCCGAAGGAAGTGGGCGAACCCCTCCTGGAGATTCTGGAGGGCGACCTTCGAGCCTTCGGGAGATGTCGGTTCGCCCCTTTCTGGCATGTTCAGCTAACCCTTCTGTCACAAGTTGGACAGGCAGAAGGAGAATGCCCTTCCACTCGGAGCGCGCGGTCTCATATGAGTTGCGTCAAGATCATTTTAGCTGCGGTCTACGCCCGAATTCAATCTGCGGTTGGCGGGCGGAGAAGAAGTTGCTTTTCAAATCCTGCCCGCCGCCCCGCATTACTTCTTCTCTTCGCTGGCTTGGTAGCCTTCAAGCGAATGGTTGTGCTCTTTGTAGTATTTGCCAGCGTCGGTCAGTTCCTTGAATTTCCCCGCCGGGTGGCAGAACGTGCAAGGTTTGGTTTCCTTCTTGGAATACTCGGCCTTGCTGAGGCCCAGGGACGCCGCAACAATCAGGGCAAGCAAGGAGAGGAATAAGGTGCGAAAGATTCTCATCTAGGTGACCCTCCTTCGGTCGAGCGACACAATGTCCCCCCGTAGCATGCGTGCACCGCCCGAAGGGACCTCCACTCAGACCACGAGCATTCTAGATACCAGCCGGCACGGGGTGTTCATTTATTCTACGCCCCACGTATTGCAGAAGTTAGCAGGCCATGATTACCCGTACTTGATTGTAATCAAACCATTTGCGCAAAATCACGGACACTTTTGCGGAAAATGACTCAAGCCTTTCTGTCCGAATCCGGCGGTAGCCACTGCGTCCATCCCAGAAAATGGGCTGCTATCTGTTTGAGTCTTAAGCCAAGAATGCACACTCGGGCCTCACGCCGACACACTCCTGCACGAGGGATTGGTTGGCAAGCGACGTGCGCACCTGATTGAATAAGAGGCGGACTGTTGAGATTGCTGACTCTTCAGTCCGTTCCAGGAGTGCACTTTGTCGGACACTCGGGATCGAACCTGATGAACCTGCTGCTTGCTGGGATTAGTCGCAAGACTGCATCGCTGGAAGTCCGGGAGCAATTCGCGATTTCAGAGGGGCAGCTCCTTGAGGCGCTTGCGCACCTGAGGGCGGACCCTGACTTCGAGGAAGCGCTGATCATTTCTACCTGCAATCGTGTGGAGTTCATTGCGGCCGTGCGTGACAAAGCCGAAGGAATGAGCGGACTGCGTCGATTCGTCGCCTCCCATTTCCGCCTTCGGTTTGAGGATTACTCTCACTGCTTCTCTGCGCATTGCGGCTACGAGGCGGTGCGGCACATGTTCCGAGTTGCCGCAGGCGTCGAATCTCTGGTGCTCGGGGAACCTCAAGTGCTGGGACAGGTAAAGAAGGCGTGTGCGGTGGCCCGGGAGGAGGGGACTGTCGGAGGCACACTGGGCTCAGTCCTCGATCGCGTCTTCACTGCGGCCAAGCGTGTTCGGACAAAAACGCGCATCGCCGAAGCTGCTGTGTCGATTAGTTCCGCAGCGGCAGAGTTGGTGGAGCGTTTTCTTGGCGACTTGCACGTGCGGACGGTGATGATCATCGGCGCTGACCAGATGGGCGAACTGGCGGCGCGTCACTTGGTTTCCAAGGGCGCCGCCACCGTGCTGGTGAGCAACCGGGCTTGCGCGCCTGCGCGAGAGACTCGAATCGCTCCAGGTCGGGCCGACCATCGTCTCGCTTCGCAGGCGGATCGAGGAAATCCGGAGAAATGAACTCGCGCGCACCCGTCAGTTCTTCGGCGAGCTGACACCGGAGCAGGAAGAAGTTCTGGACTTGCTGACCCAAGCCTTGGTAAATAAGATTCTGCACACGCCCTTTACGGAACTCAAGCAAGCTGCCGCGCGGCCGGACCGTTCGGCCTTCCTCAGCGCGGTGCGCAGCATCTTCCGCCGGGAAGAGGGGGCTGCCGAGAGCGCTCTGGTGATGAATTGAGCTGAAATGGTGAGATTCGAGCGCATCCTTTGCCCGCTGGATTTTTCGGAGTTCTCCACCCAGGCCTACGACTACGCGCAATCGCTGGCGCGGCATTACGAGGCCAAGCTATTCCTGGAGCACGTGCTTGCCCCGATGCTCCCGGCGTATCCCTCTTACGTCTACCCGGACATGGCCAACGACCTCTACCAGGACCTGCGTGTCCACGCCGGGCAACAGCTCCAGGAGTTTGTGAAGGCCCGAACGCGCAACGGGTTTGCGCTCGAGACGTCCGTATGCGAGGGGCAGGTCTCCGATTCCATTCTGGCCTTCGCCCAAAGCCGCCTCGTGGACCTCATCGTCATGGGAACGCACGGCCGCCAAGGCTTTGATCATCTCCTCCTGGGTTCGGTGACGGAGAAAGTGCTGCGCAAGGCGCGCTGCCCGGTCCTTGCCGTCCGCAGGCCCGCGCACAACTTTATTGAGCCGGGTAATGGCGAGGATCCGGTCCGCTTGCACAAGATTCTTTTCGCCGCGGATTTTTCGAAACACGCCGAGCGTGCCCTGGAGTACGCGCTCTCCCTGGCGCAGGAGTACAAGGCGGAGTTGACCCTGCTTCACGTGCTGGAAGAGATTCCGCCATCCTGGGACCTCTCCGCGATTTCGGCGGATGTCGTCCAGAGGCTGGAGAGACCCGTTCCTGTCGGGGCGAGGGAATGGTGCACGATCAAGTCGCGCCTGCGCGTCGGCAAGCCCTACCAGGAAATCGTTCGGTTCGCCCTGGAGACGGAAGCGGACCTCGTAGTTCTCGGAGTCCGCGGTCGCAACGCCATCGACGTCGCCTTGTTCGGGTCAACCACCCACCGGGTGATCCAGCAGGCGCCCTGCCCGGTGCTCGCCGTCCATCTTTAGCCAGAAGGCACACCTGTGTTTCGCGGCCCGTCCGGGTCTCGCCCCGGGGGCTACTCTTCTTCGAGTTCTTTGGCAAAAACGCTGTAGCCGGGGTTGGGGGGAAACATCTCGGCCAGCAACTTCATGCGGCGGCGGAGCGGGGAGAGCGGCAGGTGTTCCGGCCCCACGCGCACCTGGACGTCGTGCCAGAGGCCGTGCATGTACTCAGCCAGGGTGCTGACAAAGGAGATGTCGCGGTATCGCTCGAGCCGGCCGTGGCCCTGTCGCCGGACCCGGGAGGAGAGGAGCGGCTGCTTGGCCGCCAGTGCATCCTCATCGATCTCTCCGGCCACGCCCGCGCGGAGTTCTTCGTCGAGGAGTTGTGTGAAACGTTCGAGTTCTTCAGGTAAGAGACGTGGCCGCAGCAATTCCGCCACGCTGGCCAGGAATTCGAACCCTGTGTCGTGGGCGTCGAGTTCGCGGCAGGGAAGTACCAGAAAAATCTGTTCTGCGGCGTCCACCCATACCGCCGAGTGGGTCTCGCCTTCGGGCTTCGTGAAGGTGACAAGATCCCCTGCCTCCGAGCACGCCACAAAGGGCACGACCAGAACACGCAGTGTCCCCAGCCTCTGCGCGATGACGGCGGGCACGGCCTGGGCGGGCTCACGAACCATCGTGCGCTCTTCCGCGGGGGTGAGTGAAACGGCGGAGTGCATCTCCCAATCGTGGGGGAGATGGGATAGAGGCACAAATGTGCCTCGGACGTATTCCGAAACCGGAACCGCTTCTCTAGCCGAAGCCTGTGGGTTGGACATCCCGACCGTCCCGAGGGCACGAACACGCCCCGCGCAACTATTCTGCGGGATTCGCGGTTTTCTGTCCATAGGTGACAGCGGGGCGGCGCATGAGCCTACCTCCATTGGCGATGGCCTGACAGAAAGACCGCCTCACTCCGCTCCTAAGTCGCCTTCGCCGGGAGTCGCTGCGGTCCGGTTTCGGCAATCCGCGTGCTTTCTCGCTGCATAAGCGGCCGTGCATCTATGTGTTTTCGCGCTGAGGAGGAATTGTCCTCAGTAGAGTTCTTCAACACGTGGTCGCATCATGCGCTGAGCAGCCACCAACCTGCGCTGAGGAGAAAGCCATGTCCAAAACCAAGAAGCCCAAAGATACTCCGAGTGTGTCGCGCCGGAACTTCTTGAAGGCCGCGAGCATGGCTGGCGGCGCCATTTCGGCCGCCGGACTGATTGTTGCGCCACGGGACAGGGCGAAGGCTGCCCCGCGGCCTATTCCCACGCCGCTGGGGCCTGGGCCCGTGGAAGTCACGCTCGACATCAACGGGCAGAAGCACGTCCTCCGGGTCGAGCCGAACGTGACTTTGCTCGAAGCGCTGCGCGAGCATCTGGGCATGACGGGGACGAAGCGCATCTGCGACCACGGCGAGTGCAGTGCATGTACGGTGCTCATTGATGGCCGCGCCACTTGCTCGTGCATGACGCTTGCCCTCGATGTTCAGGGGAAGAAGATCACAACGATCGAAGGCTTGGCGCAGGGCAAAACGCTCGATCCGCTGCAAAAGGCGTTCATTGATCATGATGCGTTCCAGTGCGGTTTCTGCACGCCGGGGATGATTCTGTCGCTCAAGGCAACGCTCAACAAGCACCCGCACGCCACGCCCGAGCAGATCAAGGCGGCGGTGGCGGGCAATTACTGCCGCTGCGGCGCCTTGCCCAATATTCTGAAAGCCGGCAACGCGGTGGCGAAGGGCTGAGGCGCAACGCGAGGGAACGGACTCGAGCGAGGATCTGCAGGTGACCCAAGGAGGGAGATAAGCAATGTATCCCACTGGTCGAACTAGCCAAGACGCGCCGGAAAAAGAAGTCAAGAAGAAGAGAATCAAAGCCAAGGTCGGCCTGGCGGAGAGGCCCCAGGTCGTCGAAATCGAAGTCCCCGAGCAGGAACTGCCCGTCTGGGACCTCGATTCGAAACTCGCTGTGGTGGGCAAGCGCGTGCCGCGCATCGAAGGCGCGGAGAAAGTTACGGGCCAGGCGAAGTACGCGCTCGATTACGTCTCCAAAGATCTCCCCGGCTTGCTCTACGGCAAGACGCTGCGCAGTCCCTATCCGCACGCGCGCGTGGAGAAGATTGATGCGTCGAAGGCGCGCGAGCTTCCCGGCGTGAAGGCCGTCCTTTTGTTCGACAAGGGCGAGGGATTCGATCCCGGCAAAATTCTCGATGTCATGACGGAGGACGCCGTTTCGCAGCCCAAAGGCCGCGTGGTGATCTTCGAGGGCGAAGAAGTGGCCGCTGTGGCTGCGGAATCCGAGTCCATCGCCGAGGAGGCTATCCGCCAGATCGAGGTGAAGTACCGGCGGCTGCCCCACGTCGTGGACCATGAAGAGGCCGTTAAGCCCGGCGCGCCCATTGTCCATAGAGGAATGAAGGACAACCTCCGGCGGGTTGACCCGCAAGTTCGTGGGGACATCGACCAGGGTTTCAAGCAGGCCGAGGTCACGATTGAGCGCACCCTGCGCGTTCCGGTCCTTCTCCACAACTCGCCGGAATGCCACGTGGCGGTGGCCAAGTGGGAAGGTCCGAAGCTCACGGTGTGGGCTTCGACCCAGGGAGTCAACGGCTTCCGCGATGAACTCTCCAAGACGTTCAGAATTCCACCCTCCGACGTGCGCGTCATCACCGATCACATGGGCGGCGGCTTCGGCAGTAAATTCGGCATGCAGGCTTATGGCGCGATTGCCGCGGCGCTGGCGAAGAAGGCCGGAGCGCCGGTCAAACTTGGTTATGACCGCCACGAGGAAAACCTGGCGGCGGGGAACCGGCCGAACGCCACGATGTGGATTAAGCTGGGCGCGAAGAAGGACGGAACGCTCACCGCGCTGCATTGCCGTTCCTTCGGCACGGCGGGTGTGGGCTGGGACGCCACGGTGACGCCCATGATGGGCATCGTCTACAAATGCCCGAACCTGCGCCTCGAAGACACCGACGTCTGCACGCACGCGGGCCAGGGGATGCCGTTCCGCGCGCCGGGATTTCCGCAGGGTTCGTTCGCCATCGAGTCCGCGATGGACGAGCTCGCCGCGGAATTGAAGATGGACCCGCTCGCGCTGCGCCGCAAGAACTTCGTCGATCAGCCTCTCCAGGCGCTCGACAAGATCTATGACTTGGGCGCGGAGAAGATAGGATGGAGTCGCCGCGCGGAGATGGGCCCGGAAACGTCTTCTGCGGTGAAGCGCGGCATCGGCATGGGGACGGCGGTCTGGCCGAACTACTGCGGGCCGCCGGCGCACTGCCGCGTCACCATCAATTCCGACGGCAGCGCGGAAGCCGCCATGGCCGTGCAGGACATCGGCACGGGCACGCGCACCTTGATGGCGATGGTGACGGCCGAAGAGCTGGGATTGCCGGTCGAAGCCGTCAAGGTCACCATGGGCGACACGGGTCTCGAACTGATTGCTCCCGACAGCGGCGGCAGCGTGACCGCGCTCTCGATTACGCCCGCGGTGCGCGCTGCGGCGGCCGCCGCCAAAGCGGAGCTCTTCAAGCGGGTCGCTCCAGCGCTCAAAGCCAAGCCGGAAGATCTGGTGTTCGAGAACGGGAAGATCTTCGCGCCTGCGAATCCCAGGAAATCGCTGACCTGGCAGCAGGCTACGGCGCGCTTGGGAGCCACGCCGGTCTCCGGCCGTGGCGAGCGCTTGCCCAACGTCGAACCTTACGCTGGGATTCCACTCTGGGGCGCGCAGTTTGCCGAGGTCGAAGTGGACACAGAGACGGGATTGGTGCGCGTCCTGCGCATCGTCGCCGTCCACGAAGCCGGCCGCGCGCTCAACCCGGCCATGTTCGAGAGCCAGGTGAATGGCGGCGTGATGATGGGCGTGGGTTACGCGCTGCTCGAGCGGCGCACCATGGACCAGATGGAAGGCCGCGTCGTCAATCCCAACCTGGAAGACTACAAAATACTCAGTTCGTTCGAGCTTCCGGAAATCGAAACCGTCATCGTCGAACCCATCACGCCCATGAACAACATCGGCGGCAAGGGGCTCGGTGAGCCGCCCACGGTGCCGACCGCTGCGGCGGTCGCGAACGCCGTGGCTCAGGCGCTCGGCGTGCGCATCTATGAACTGCCGCTTTCTCCGGACCGCGTGCTGGAGACGCTGGAGGCTCGTAAGGAGGCCTGACATGAAGGAATTCATGCTCTTCAATCCCACGTCACTCGACGAGGCCGTCGAACTCCTCGGCACCGACTCCTCGCGCGCCCAACTTCTGGCCGGTGGCATGGACTTGCTGGGGCGGCTCAAGAAGCGTATCGACTCGCCGGAGCGGGTCATCAATCTCAAGTCGATTCCCGGCCTGGCCGACATTCGGGATTCGCAGGAGGGCTTGAGTGTGGGCGCGCTCGTGAAGCTGACGGAGCTGGCGGAAGACTCCGCCGTCAACGCGAAATACCGCGCCCTGGCGCAGGCCGCGGAATCCGTGGGTTCCGTGCAGATCCGCAACGCCGGGACGATGGGCGGGAATCTCTGTCAGAAACCGCGCTGCTGGTATTATCGCCATGCGGATTTCCTCTGCTTGCAGAAAGGCGGAACGATCTGCTACGCGCAGGGCGGCGAGAATCGTTACCACGCCATCCTGGGTGGCGGGCCGTGCTTCTTCGCGCATCCTTCCGACCTGGCGCCCGCTTTCATCGCCCTGGATGCCCAGGCGCGGATTGTGGGGCCGAAGGGCCAGCGGTCAGTGGCCGTTGAGGACCTCTACCGCCTGCCGATCATTCAGCTCAATGGAGGCCTGGCGCTCGAGCCCGGGGAAATCCTGGCGGAAGTTCGCGTGCCCGCGCCCAAAGCGAACTCGCGCAGCACTTACCTGAAATTCAAGGAAAAGCCCTCGTTCGATTTCTCTCTGGCCGGCGTCGCGGCTTCGGTGGTGATGGAGGGCGGCAAGGTCAGCGCCGCGCGGCTGGCTCTTTCCGGCGTTTCACCCGTACCCTGGCGGCCGCTGGACGCCGAGAAGATTCTGACGGGCTCGCCTCTGAACGATGCCACGGCTCGCCAAGTCGCCGATGCCATCGTCGAGGAGAGCGTCCCGCTGCTCCACAACCGCTATAAGATTCCGCTCACGCGCACCATCGTTCGCCGCGCGCTGCTCAGCCTCGCATAGCTACGACTGCGGGCTTCCCTCCGGCAGAAAGGCCGCGACGACTCGTCCTTACACACCAGCCTTGTTCCTCGATCTGTTCCTCGAGTGAGGCAGCATCTCGCCGGATGAAGGGGTCCTTCAGGGTTTGGTAGGCAGGGAGTTGGGAGCCGGAGTCTGCTTGGCCTGCAGAACTCCGGCGGACTCCATTTCTTGCATGATGCGTTTGATTTTGACCGCGAACTGGCCGTTGGGTTCGGCATGGAGGTAAGCGTGCATTTCCGCGTAGGCTTGGTTGTAAGCCTTCTTCTTTAGGTAGAGATCGGCCAGCTTGACGTGGAATTGCGCCGGCGGTTGCGGGTTGAGAGAGAGCACTTTCTGAAACCCGTCCTCCGCTGGCGCGAGCTGTCCCAAGCCGAACTGGGCGACAGCGAGCTGGTAGTGGAGTTGCCAGGCGTTCGGCGACCGCCGCAGGCCCTCATGGGCGACTTGGGCGCTCTCCGCGAACTTCCTTTCCGCGTTGTAGACGTCGGCGAGGATGCCGTAGGACTCCAAGTAGTCCGGGTCACACGCGATGGCCTTCTCGAGCGGAGCCTCGGCGCGGTCGGGATGGAGTTGGGCGGCAAGCGTCATGCCCAGGTCCGCCTGCGCGCGCGCGTAGCAGGGATACTCGGCGATGGCCTTCTCGAAGTGCGCCTGGGCGTCGGCCAGTTTTCGCTTCGAGAACGCCTGCGCACCCTTCTCGTATTCCTTGCGGGCCTGGCGCGAAGCATTGGCGTCGGTCCGGGAGCCCAGACGGGAAACGTCCACTTTGGTCTCTAGGGCGGGGGAAAGAAAGACGTCAGCGACGACCTGATTGGCTGCCGACCCCAGGTCCACTTGCTCCTCATGAGTTTGGAAGCCCTCTGCCGTAACGGTCAGGCGATAGCGGGTCTTGGGCAGGCCAGGAATCTCGAATCTCCCGTCGGAATTGGCCGGGACTGTGGCGGCGACTTGGCCCTCGTCTGTTTCCAGGCGGATCTGCACGCCGCTGGGGATGGTGCGGCCCTGGTCCGTTCGGACGCTCCCTAAGAGTGTGGCGGTATTCTGGGCCTTGGCTTGTGCGGCGCACAAAATCCAGCAGCCCGCCACGAAGGCGAACGCCAGGCAAGCCGTGCTCGACGGGCGAGAACCAAGCCGCCCCATTTGAAATCCTTCCAGCCGTTGCCCTGACCCAAGACTGATTCTCGAACTCTAGCATCGCGGCCCGCGAAAGGCAACCGCCGCTCGACCATGGCGTGGTATTCCGCCACGGCACGGCATCCCCTTGTGCGGCTGCTCTCTACGTTGCCGCGTATCCGTACAGCAGCCCCTCGTGCACCCGGCCGATGCGGATATCGTGGAGAGAATTGGGGGCAATCTCCACACCCGGCAGCACGACTTTCAGATAATTGCTGCTGAGCGCCACGCGGTCGCCTTCCTCCACTTCATCCAGAGTCAGTGCAGAGAGTGTTCGGCCGATCTGCGCTTGCAGGAAGGCCCGGCGCTTCGAGGCGATCAGCGCCCGCATCTGCGCGCCGCGCTCGTGAATCACCCGGCCATTGAGATGGCCGGCCCGCGCGGCGGCGGGTGTGCCAGGCCGCACGGAGTAAGGGAAAACGTGGAGATAGGTGAAGGGAAGGGATTCGACAAACCGCAGGCTCGCCTGGTGGTCCTCGGCAGTCTCGCCCGGGAAGCCGACCATCACGTCGGCGCCGATGCCGCAGTCCGGAATCTGCTCGTGAATGGCGCGAATGCGCTCGGCGTAGTGGGCCGTCCAGTAGCGCCGGTTCATCAGGCGCAGGATGCGGTCCGCGCCGCTCTGCAAGGGCACGTGGAAATGCCGGGCAAGGCGCGGCGCTCGCGCCACCAGGCGGATGAGCTCCGCGCTCACATCCATCAGCTCGATTGAGCTGATGCGCACACGCGCGATCGCGGTCTCACCTAGGATGCGCTCCAGCAGGCCGAGGAAGTTGACGCGGCGGCCGAGATCTTTGCCGTAGCTCCCCAGGTTGATGCCGGAGAGGACGATCTCCTGGTAGCCGGCGCGCTCCAGTTCGCGCACCTGCTCGATCACCTCTTCGGGCGCGAGACTGCGGCTCGGCCCGCGCACTTCGGGAATGATGCAGAACGAACAGCGGGCAGCGCAGCCATCCTGCACCTTGAGCGTGGGACGGGTGTGATCGTCGGCAAAGGCCGGAGCGAAGTGGAACTCCTCCGTGATCTCGCCGACAAGAACCTGTGCCGTCTCCGGCGTCGGGAATTTGGAGCCCGCAATGCGAGGTTCGGATTTCGAGGTTCGGGGTTCGGGACTCGGGGCTCGGTTTTCGGGCTGCGGAATCAGGGGCAGACCATTCGTCTCATTCACTGCGCCGGAAACTACGGGCAAAGGCCAGATCTGCACCAATCCGCCATTGGGTTCTCCTTCTGACTTCTGACTTCTGACTTCTGACTCCTGTTCTTGCGACTCCCGACTTCTGACTTCTGACTCCTGACTCCTGAATCCCGAATCCTGCTTTTTCAGCAGTTCCGCGACCCGATGCTTGTGCGAGTTGCCCACGACCCAGGCGACCCCCGGCAGCTTGGCAATCTCTTCCGGCGCGCGCTGCGCGTAGCAACCTGTTACGAGAATCCGACACGCGGGGTTGGCGCGGTGGATGCGGCGAATCATCTGGCGGACTTCCGCGTCGGCGGTGGCGGTCACCGTGCACGTGTTCAGGACGGCGACTTGGCTCTCCTCCGCACTTCCCGTCTCCACGAGCCCGCTCTCCAGCAATTGGCGCTTGAGCGCCGTGCCGTCGGCCTGGCTCGCCCGGCAACCGAAATTGAAAAGGTGAAACGTGGACATGGGACTGAAATCCTATTCTAATACGAACGCATTAAGTTATGTTACAGAGCCGACGAATCTTGTTGGGGGACCACGAGCGCGTTGTCTTCTGGACGGTGGTCCAGACGTCCTCCAAAGTTTCAAACCAGCGATTGGTCGTGGCCTCAAAGCGAAT
>JAIQGB010000467.1 GCA_020072905.1 Terriglobia bacterium
GGCCCGAGGCTGATGAACCCTCGGTAACCCCACATGCCATCCACGATGGCCCCACTGAAAATCACCAGCAGGCTGAGGTGAACCACGTAGGGAGCCAAGCGAGCTATGCGATGCTTTTCGATGTAGAGCGTGCCCTTCGCGAGCGTCGCCCGATGCGGGTGATACCCGAGTGCTGTGAGTTTCTGCGCGGCGCGCTCCAGCGCAGCTTCGGGGTCCCCGGCTGCCAGCGGAATCTCGCGAACCACCGGCAGCTTGCGCACGAACCACTCGTCCGCCTCGCGGTGGGGGCGGGCGAAATAGCGCCACGCCTGCGGAAACCGCTCAAGCGAAGCCAGCAGGATGGTAGCTCCGAGTAATCCCAACAGGAGGATGAACCACCAAGCGTGGAAGACATCGAAGAGACCCAACGCGTCGAGCAGCCGGATCGTCTGCGGGGCGTAGATCTGCTCGATCTGGCCCGCGCGCGCCATGGGCCGCTGGAGGATCATCGTGCCGAGGATGACCGACGTGCCTGTCAAGCCCAACAGAATGAGTCCGCATTTCAATGAGCTGAAGAATTGCAGAAAACGGTTCAGATATCCGTGCTCCTCGCCCATCTTTGCTCCTGCCATCCCTGAAACGCCGTAGGTCCGCCACCCCAGGACCCTCTCATGGGCACCTTGGGTTCCAGTAGAGCACTTATGTCCGTTTCCGGCAATCCCTTGAAAAGACGGCGGAAAGCGGCCGCAAAAGGCGAATTTCCGGCTTTTCCGAGCCTCCTGGAACCTGGAAAGTTGAGGAAAAAGGCGCAGGATTATGCGCGAAGCAACTCAATCTGTCCCTGACCAAAGGGAGCATACCAACGGACGAGATGTCTATTTCTCAACAAGTTGTGGCCATTCGAAGTCGGTACCAAAAATGCAGACAAAACGGCAGGTAGTTCGTTGTGGACTCAGAAAGGAGTCTTTAAGATGAAAAGCTTTTCCGGAACCCGCAACTCAGTCGAGCCACGGGAGTTTGCTCCCCTTCCCAGGCCTGTGGCCACCATCAAGGCAGAGACGCCAGCCGAAATGCAGCCCACCTTTACGCTCACGTTCACACTCGGCTCACCGATGCGCGAAATTAGCGACACTATCCTTCGAACGGTGCTGCAATATTCGCGCGGCAACCGGCTGCGCGCCGCCCAGTTGCTTCAGATCAATCCGCGCACTATCCGTCGTCGTCTGGGAAAGAAGGAAGCACTGAGTTCAACCCCCTTGGCCGCCTGATCCACTATTGCACGCGGCACGCGGCAGCTCCTAAGGGGCACAAAAGCCCTCCCTCGCTCATACTATCCGCACTGATTCGCAGTGAATTCTCAGTTCGAGCCGCGCCTGCACTCATGATACGGCGTCGGCCCGAGGTCCAAGCTATTTCGCTGGCAACAAAAATTGGAGCCTGACGTGCTCGGAGACAGTGGAGAGGCTCCGCGGGACGCATTTGATCTTTTCCCATCCCGCGAAGTATATCAAAGGTAAGGACACCATGCCGGGCGAAGCGACGGCGCGCATTCTGATCGTTGACGATGACCCGTACTTCCTGCGGGTCCTCGGTCGCATCCTGAGTGGAGAAGACTTTCAGGTAAAGACCGCCGAGGGAGCTTCCCAGGCCGCGCGGATTCTGCGCGAGAACTCCTTCGATCTCGTCATCAGCGACCTGCGGTTGCCCGATGGCGACGGGCTCAGCATTCTCCAAGAAATCCGCAAGGCGGGAAGAGAGATCCCCGTGGTCATTCTGACCGCCTACGGCGAGGTGGACAACTACCTGGAAGCAATGAATGCTGGGGCCACCGAGTACCTCAACAAGCCGGTCAAGTCGGACGAGCTAATTGCGGTCGTCCGAAATTGTCTCCGCGCCCGCACGGCCTCCGCCGAAAGCCACCCTTAGCCTCTCTCGCCTGCAGGACTTCTGTCACATCTTGAGCTCGACAATGGTGGCCCCCGTACCGCCTTCGTGCGGGGTGGCAGGATAGAACTTCTCCACGTGCGGGTGCGTCGTGAACATTTCGTGCAGCGCCTTGCGCAGGATTCCCTTGCCGTGCCCGTGAACGATCCGCAGGCGGAAGCGCCCGTCCAGGAACGCCTCATCGAGGAACTTGTCCACACGCTCGCGGGCCTCTTCTGCCGTCGCGCCGATGACGTTGATCTCGGCAGATGGCTCTTCCGGTAAGCTTTCTCCCGTGGGGCGGCGGGCGGCTGCCGAGGGAACCGACGGCCGCGCCGAGGGAGGCTCTCCGCCTGGGGCGAGGACTCGGACATCGTCCGTGCGGAGGCGCATTCTGAGTCGGCCGACTTCGACTTCGAGTTGGCCCTCGCCCATGAGCGCGATGACTTTCCCGGGTGTTGAGAGGTTCGCCACCCGGACCCGGTCCCCGACCGCGGGCGGCGCCTCGACGAGAGCTTCCTCTTCGCTGGCGCTGGTGCCCAGGGTCTCGAGCACTTGGGCGTTCCACTCCTCCCGCAACTCCTGCCCGAGTGTTGCGCCTTTGCGCTCGACACGCTTTTTCACTCTCGCGGCCTCGAGATCGCGTCGAAGTTCCGCGACGGTTTCCTGCCACTTCTTCGCGAATTGCTTCAGCGTCTCTTCCAGCCGCGTGTCGAGTTCCTTGAGCTTGGCGTGCCGTTCCCGCTGGGATCTCTCTTCCAGTTCTGCCCGGCGCGCCTCGAGTGCCTTTTGCTCCTCGGCAAGTTTGGCGCGAGCGCTCTCGAATTCGCCCTTCAACTCGTGGAGTTGGGCGAGCAGCGTCGCCGCTTCGGCATCGGCGGGAT
>JAIQGB010000071.1 GCA_020072905.1 Terriglobia bacterium
TGTCTGAACATCGGGGTTGGCGCGGCTCTGAACTAGCCATTGCGTTCCGCCTGTCGTATTCTAGCGCCGTGTCGCGGCTACGTCGCCCGTTTCCTGCGGACCGATATTTCTTCATCACCGTGCGCGTGCTCAAAGACACCGGGTAGCCACGACGAGCGTTCTGCCTCGTCGTGGGCTTTTGGTTTTGGTATCTTGTTGGGCATGTCGCGAGTTCACCGGCTGCGCAGCGGAGATCGAATCTTCTTCGTTACGGTGAATCTTCGGCGAGCACTCCCACCGTTCACCGCTCAAGCGTACCCCGCCATTCTGCAAGCCTTCCAGGAATCGCGCCGGCGGTTGGGATTCCTGCTATGCGGATACGTCCTGATGCCGGACCATTGGCACGCTCTCTTCTGGCCGGACTATCCGTTGACGATTTCGCGCCTCGTCCAAGACATCAAGTACGTCTCTTCGCGGCGTCTGAACCGTCAACGGGGTAGCACCGGTACTCTATGGCAGCACCAGTTTTGGGACCGCTTTGTGCGCCACGCGAAGGAGTTCAACGACCGGCTGACGTATATGCATTTGAACCCGGTGCGCCGAGGGCTCGTGGCGAAGCCCGAGCAGTGGCGCTGGTCGAGCTACCAGAATTTCAGCCTGGAGCCAACGGCGCGGGTAGCGTGCCCGATTCAGATCGATCATGTGTGGCTGCCAGACTCCTACAGAGGATCATTCGCTGCACAAAAGCCCACGACGAGGCAGAACGCTCGTCGTGGCTACCCGCTTAGGACTGTTGATCTTTATGTTGTAGGAACAGGGACCCAAGCCAAGGGGGTCAACCAAGTCGCACGGGTCATTCAGCGCATACGCATACCGGTTGAGGGATTGGGGATTCGTGATATTGCCCGCCAGCGGGTCGGGCGAGAGCCAGCGGTAGAGGCGCGGGTTGTACATGCGGAAGAGCGTCGGATCGTTCCCCGTCTCCGCGTCGCGCTGGTCCATCGAGGCGAAGCGGTTGTCCTTGACCAGCGCCGACGAGGCCCACAACTGCCCCCAGGGATAATAGAGGGTTTTCTGGATCGTCGCCCCGGTCTGATCGGTCACAAACGTCGTCGAGCCCAGCCCGTTGGGGTGGAGGAAGTACGTCTTGCTGTCCTGATATTTGACGAAGATGCGCCCGTTGAAGGGGACGTAATACGCGCCCCAACCGGAATTGTCGTAGGAGCCGATGGGGCTGCCGAATGCGTCGTACACCAGCTCAGTGTACGCCGTTCCGGTCTTCTTCTCCACCCGCTGGCCGAAGGCGTTTTCCCCATTGCCGATTTTCGATTTTGGATTTTTGATTTCCTTTTGCCCCCCCAGTCCCAAGCCCCTGGTGCCCAGCCCCTGTTCTTCATGCCGCCCCTCGGCATCCCAGGCGTAGGCGTACGTGCCGGTGCCCGTGCCATTCGCCGACACCGGTCGCCCCTCGCCATCCGGGGCGTGAATGTCGCAAGGCGAAGGCGTTGAAGCGTTCTGCCGGATGTCTCCCGCCGCGTGCCGCTGCGCCCTCCACCTGGTTCATTTCAGGTCTGCCGGTACGGAATCTGGGCATAGCCGCGCGGGGATGCAGTTCAATCGAAGCACTGTCCGACGCGGTGAGCAGCACGTGGCGGGATAGCGTGCAGTTCGCTGCTTACCGGCCGGTCGGTAGGCAATGAGGACGTAGACCAGGCGCTTCGCGGCGGGCTTCCAGCAAGAACGACCTGTCGCGGGATTCCAGTCGCCGGTCCGATCAGCGGCGGTTCCAGGTGAAGGCCCCGAAGGTGCGCAGGGTTCCAAAGCCCAGGCGCTCGTAGAGGCGCACGGCGCCGGCATTCAGTTCGGTGACGGTGAGCGAGACTTCCTCGAAGCCGCGCCGGATGAGGTCCTGGAAGGAAGCCTCCATGAGCACCGTGCCCAGCCCCGCGGCCTGGAACTCGCGGGCCACGGCAATCTGTGGGATATGCGCGGTGCGGGAGCGCACGGCGGTGAGGGCGAGCGCGGCAGCGAGTTTGCCGCTCGCCTGGTGGATGGCCACCAGCGAGGCGGTCGGAAGCATCTCTCCGCAGCCGTGCTGGTGAACGATGTTTTCGACCAGGCGCGTCGTTCCGGCGAGCGTACTGTACTGGTCGTTAATGTGCGCGTCGACGTGGCCCCGGTAGGCGCCGTAGACCAGTTCCGCCGCCGCCCGATCGTGTTTTCTTTCCCAGGGAACGACCGTGAAGCCCCGCAGGGGGGAGGATGCCGCCGCGGGCGTCTCAGTCGGTCCCGCATTGCCATAGAGAGCTCGCCGGCGGCTGGCCAGCGGCAGCAGCATGAATCGCCGCACGTAGCTCTCGAATTGGTGGGGGCGGAAGCAGGGCTCGAGCTCCTCCATGCTGAAGTGCGGCAACTGCGTCTCCACGCGCGAGATGCCGGGCGTGGCGAGCAGGGTTTCGAAAACGTGCTTCAAGAGCAGGAAGGCTGGCTCCAGCATTTCGCCGTTGGCAATGATGAAGAGATTGCCGATCAGGCCCTTTTCGCCTTCGTAAAAAAAGAAGCTATAACCGATCAGTTCGCCTTCGGCGCGCAAGGCGTAGCCGGAGAGGCGCTTGTCGTCCAGGCAGGTGGCGACCAGACGCCTTGATGGCCCATAGTCCCAGCGCAGCGCAGAATTCCAGGCGCGCGATTCGGCCTCCAGCAGCGACTCGAAGGCCTCAGCGTTGAACTGCCGAATGTCGATGACTTCGGGTGGCAAGTTCGATGCTTCCTTCCGCTCAGGGCCGTCAACTACGGGTGGAGATGCATCCCGTCGCGGAGGCCATATTCTCTCTCCCGATCCCACGGGTCGAAAAGTGCCGCGGGAGTATACCGCAAAACAACCTGACCCGCGCAGGAGGTTGCGGATGGTCAGGGTGAGGGTAAAAGGGCGGCGGACATTGCTGTCGGCCACCGCCTGGGCGATCCGCGACCACTCGAAGGAGGTCGAGAGGCCGGAATAACGGTCGGCGCGGGTTCGCGTTCACCGGAACACGGCTCTAACCGGCCGTCTGTACGCTGCGCGGGGCTTCACCCGCGCTGCCGCCAGGACGCCCGCTGACGTGAAAGTTTTTGTCCAGCCAGTAAACCGGATGTGGTAGCATTTCGCGCTGATGAGACGGCGCGCTTCGAAGGCATCTGCGCTGGGAACTAACGCGAAGGCAGCGGTATGGCACGCAGGCGGGCGCTCGCAGTTGCGGCCCCATCACGATTTTCCTTTGAATCCGGCGCGCGGCTGATTCGGACGGTCCTCGCCCTGGCGGCGGTCCTGGCGATCGTGCTGGGCGGCTTCAGTGCCTTCCTCACTTATCGTGTCCTTACTACATGGAATGATGCTGAAACCGTAACGCCTCTCTCTTCCTTCCAGAGTAACTACGTCAACCTTAATTTCATCGACCGGCAGGGCGGGGAGCACGAGGGCTGGCTGCTCATGGGCCTGAAGGGTGCCCCGGCGATCATTCTCTGTCACGGATATGATTCCAACCGTTCCGACCTGCTGGCATTGGGAAGCCTGCTTCGGCAGAACCACTTCAACGTTTACCTCTTCAACTTTCACGGCCCGAAGGTGAGGCGGCTGTATTCCGACCTGGGCCTCGCACAAACCAGCGATCTGCTGGCGGCCATCAACATGGTCACCAAGCAGAACGGCGTGAACTCGCACCGCGTCGGGGTCTTTGGCGTGACGACCGGAGGGTACGCCGCGCTCGCGGCCGCGGAACAGAGTCCGCTCGTCAAGGCCCTCGTCGCCGACACCGTCTTTGACGACCCCAGGCTGATGCTGGAGTCGCAGGTGGACGAACTCCTGGGCGGATCTTCGAGCCTGTTCCGCATGTTGCCGAACGCAACATACCGCCTCGCCACGCTGCGTAGAGACAAGCCCAACGTGCGGGCCAATCTCTCCAAGCTGGGGGGCATCCCGAAGCTTTTCATCTCCGGCAAGGACTCGCCGCTGCTCGCCCGGGCGACCGACAGCCTTTACAGTGAGGCTCCGCAGCCCAAGCGCCTGCTCGTGCTCGACCACCCTTACACGGCGCTGGCTTCCGGCACGGTCAAGAAGGAATACGAGGATCAGGTCCTCAGCTTTTTCCTGCAGAATCTCCCTCTGCGGGCCGACTGAGGTGGGGGATCGCTCGCCCATGAGCTCGGTCGGCGCAATCGCCCATCCACTTCACTTCCTGCCTCGGGGGGGAGGCGTATGTCGCCCATGACCCTTCCCGATTCCGCGCCCGTCACGTCCCCGCCGGGGCCGCGCCACAGGAAGCGCTCGGCTTTCCGACACCGCCTCGAGTTTTTCGCCGCCCTGGGTCTGCTGCGCTTCCTCGGCGCGCTGCCTCACCGGGTGGCGCGCGGCCTCTGTGGTTTGCTGGCGGCGGTGAGCTACGGGCTCTGGCCGCGCCTCCGCCAGGTTGGCTTGTTCAACTTACGTCTGGCTTTCCCAGACTGGGACGACGCGCGGCGCCGCCAGGTGCTGCGCGGTCTCTTCCGCGGATTCGGACGCATGCTTGCGGACTTCGCGCATTTCCCGCACTGGAACCGCGCAAATATCGAAAGCCTGATCATCTACGATGGCTTCGAGAACTATGCCCGGGCGCGCGACCAGGGAAAGGGCGTGCTCTTCCTCACAGCGCACTTCGGGAACTGGGAGCTCGGCTCGTTCGCGCACGGAGTCTACGGCTATCCCTGTAATTTCATTGTGCGCGAACTCGACAATCCGCTCCTCGACGCTTTCATCAACCGCTACCGTTGTTTGAGTGGCGGCCGCGCGATCGAGAAGAGCGATGCGGCGCGCGATGTTCTGCGCGCGTTCCGACGGGACGAAGCGGTAGGTATCCTGTCTGACCAGAACGTGCTGGCCGCCGAGGGCGTGTTCGTGGACTTCTTCGGTCGCCTGGCCTCGACGACGACCGGGCCCGCGCGCCTGGCGCGCAAGACTGGGGTGCCGGTCGTCCTCGGCCTGGTCATCTGGGACGAGAAGCTCGGGAAATACCGCTTACGCTTCGACCCCGTGGAATGGATCAAGCGTGGCGATCCCGAGGAGGAAATCCTCGTCAACACGGCGCACTTCACCCGGCTCATCGAGGAATACGTCCGCCGCTATCCCGAGCAGTGGCTTTGGGTGCACCGCCGCTGGAAAACCCGGCCCCCCGGCGAGCCGCCCTTGTATCCGTCTTGACTGGGGGTTTGGAATTCGGGGTTCGGGATTCGTGAGCCACCGTGCGGGCGACGGCTGGTAAGCACAGACGATGCCCCCCGAGTCCATTTCACTGCGTCGCGAACTCCGAGCCCCGGATCTCGAAATCCATCTCGTGGGGTGATCGAATGACCACACAGGAATTAGCCCGTCTGGTTGACGGCACGTTGAACGGCGACGGGAGAGTCGAGATTTGCCGCGCCGCGGGCCTCGAAACCGCGGGCCCGGGTGAGTTGGCGTTTGCCGAAGGCGACCGCGCGCAGGCGCTGGCGGCGCAATCGCGGGCAGGATGCATCCTGGTCCCGGCCGGAAAACCGGTGAGCGGACGGACGACGATCGCCGTCGCGCATCCGAAACTCGCCTTTATTCGTGCTGCGGAGGCGCTCCATCCGCCCACGCCCGTGGCCCCTGGGATCCACCCGACGGCCGTCGTGTCTCCGGATGCGACGCTGGCCGCCGAGGTCAGCGTCGGACCCCACGCGGTCATCGAGCGCAGCGCCAGCGTCGGAGCGGGGACTACGATCGCTGCGGGGGTCTATTTGGGAGCGGGCGTGCAGGTGGGCGCGCATTGCGTCCTCTACCCGCACGTGACCGTTTATGCGGGCGCGCGGCTCGGTGAACGGGTGATTCTCCACGCGGGAGTGACGGTGGGGGGTGACGGCTTTGGTTATGTCTTCGCCGAAGGCCGTCAGCAGAAGTTTCCGCAGCTCGGGCAAGTCATCATCGAGGACGACGTCGAGATCGGCTGCAACTCGACAGTCGACCGCGGCTCGCTCGGGACGACAGTCATTGGACAAGGGACCAAGATCGACAATCTCGTTCAGGTCGCGCACAACGTGAGAATCGGACGCCACTGCGTGATCGCCGCGCAGACGGGCATCTCGGGGAGCGTCGAGGTCGGCGACTACGTGGTGATGGGCGGACAGGTGGGCATTGGCGATCACGTGCGCGTTGAGGACCGTGCGGTCCTGGGCGGGGGAGCGGGGATTCTCCCCGGCAAGATCGTCCGCCGCGGCGAGACGGTGTGGGGGCGGCCGGCCCGGCCGCTCCACGAGTTCAAGCGGATGTACGCGCACCTTTCCAACCTTCCACGCCTGGCGGAAAAGGTGAAAGATCTGTCGCGTCGAATGGGAGGGAGCAACGAGTAGCCCGTCGTCGCCACTCCCGGAGGCGGGGAAACGCCCCTTTGCCGCGCAAATTGTTGGAAGCGACAGACATCTCGGGGCGCGCTCTTTCCATCCAAAATGGGAGCAGCTTGAACGCGACCCTCAGAACGGCAGTCTGTCTCTTTTTGCCTTGAGGAGAGCGCAGGGATAATCCCGAGGATAATGCTGCGGCGATGAACCTCTGGAAGCCAATCGGGCGAAGCCGCCCCTTACGTGGCTTGGCCGTGTGGAGCTTGATTGCCCTGCAATCTCAGCTCCTGTGGTCGGG
This sequence comes from Terriglobia bacterium, assembly GCA_020072905.1. Taxonomy (GTDB): domain Bacteria; phylum Acidobacteriota; class Terriglobia; order UBA7540; family UBA7540; genus JAIQGB01. The sequence continues at coordinate 6,644 of JAIQGB010000071.1, forward strand.
CGAGTTTCATCGCCACGAGTTAGCTCCCGTGCGGGTGGAATCACTTGCCATCCTGCGGCGAGCTTCCCCGCTTCCGGATGATCTCGCCCCCAAGCCTGTTTGCATTGCCTGCCAAATCAGTCTGCAGAATGTCGCCACGCCCGCGGCCGGTCCAGCGCTGGAGGCGCCAGAATCCCCGGGTGTCTGCCCGCCAGTCTGCCTGGCTCAGCAGCTGCCCTTGCACCTCCCTGCTGTCGTCCCGGCTCGCGCTCCCCCCGGCACTTAACCGTTTCCCCTGCGAGGCTGATGTGTGACGATGGAATCGGCGTGATTCCATCACCGGAATTTCGAGGAGCATCCCGATGCGAAGACTCATGGTTCTTTCCTGCCTGCTGTTGCTGGGATCAGGAATCCTTTTCGGCCAGGAGAAAGATCCAACGCAGGAGCGGCTGAAAGCGCTCGAAGAGCGCATCGCCGCGCTGGAAGCGGAGGTCAAGGCGCTCAAGGCCAACCAGCCTGCGAGTCCGCCCGAGGCAGAGGCTGCCACTTCGGTGCCGGTCCCCGCGCCGGCGGCATCTACCGCCGCGCCTGCGGCCGCTCCCGAGCCCGCGCCGCAGGCTGCCTCGGCTGCGGCCAGCACCACGCCGGGTCAGTTGCCCGTCTATGGTGGGTTGAGTGCGGCGTCGAAAGTGCTCAACCCCGACATCAGCGTGATTGGGGACTTTCTGGGGGCGGTAGGGCGCGATCCCAACCGCAGCGTGCCGACGCTGGAAATGCACGAGTCCGAAGTGGGCTTTCAGGCCATCGTCGACCCGTATGCCCGCGCGGATTTCTTCCTGACCTTCGGCGAGCAGGGAGTGAATCTCGAGGAAGGTTACTTGACTTTCACGGCGCTGCCGGGCGGATTTGTGGGCAAGGTCGGGAAGATGCGCTCAGCGTTTGGGATCGTCAACACGCTGCACAATCACGTCCTCCCCTGGACCGACCGGCCGTTGGCCACTGAGAACCTTGTGGGTGGTGAGGACGGAATTAACGATGCGGGTTTGTCCGTTAGCCGCATCCTGCCCGCGCCGAAAGATATTTTCCTCGAGGCCACCGCCCAAGTCTTCCGCGGGGATTCAGGCGATGTCTTCCATTCCACACGGCGCGGTGATGTTCTCACCGTCGGCCATCTGCGAGCGTACCGCGATCTGACCGAATCCACGAACCTGGACCTGGGCGCTTCTTGGGCGCGCGGCCACAACGACGTGGGCACGGGATTCCGCACCCAGCTCTTCGGCGCGAACGCCACACTGCGCTGGAAGCCGTTGCGCCGCGCCGTCTACCACAGTTTCCTGTTCCGCAACGAATTCTTCTGGAGCCGCCGCGAACAGTTGGACTCGACCCAGCGGGCGTTTGGATTCTATACTGCTGCTGACTACCGGCTGAACCAGCGATGGACCATCGGCGGGCGGTACGACCGCTCGGGTCGGGCGGACATGGCTTCGCTGACCGACAGCGGGTTTTCGCCGGTGATCACCTACTGGCCGAGCGAGTTCAGCCAGATCCGGGGACAATATCGCTTCACCCGGTACGCGGACGGCCGCTCGGGGAATGACTTTTTCATGCAGTTCCTGTTTGTTCTCGGCGCGCACGGCGCGCATCCCTTCTAGGAGACCCTATGGACCTCGGACCTCGTTCGTTGCTTCGTTCCACGTTTGCGGTCGCGGTCGTGCTGGCCGCCCTCGTGCTGACCGCGCCGCCCTTGCGCGCGGCTTCGAAATTGAAGATCGTCACGGCCACGACGGACTTGGCGGAGTTTGCCTCCGAAGTTGGCGGCGACCGCGTTGAGGTTGAGTCGATTGCGCGGGGCTACCAGGACCCTCACTTTGTCGAGGCCAAGCCCAGCTTTCTTTTGAAGCTGCGACGCGCCGACCTGCTGATCGTTGTCGGGTTACAACTTGAAATCGGCTGGCTGCCCCCGCTGATCACCCAATGCGGTAACCCCAACGTTCAGGTCAACGGCAATGGTTACCTGGATGCTTCGCAGTTCGCGGAGATTCTGGAGAAACCGACCGGCGTCGTGACACGCGCCATGGGCGACGTTCATCCTTTCGGCAACCCCCACTACTGGCTGGACCCCGAGAATGGCCGGCGCATCGCCCAGGGAATCGAGCAGAAGCTTGCCGAGATGCGGCCCGAAGACGCCGCGTATTTCCAGCAGCGCTTCCAGGACTTTGGTCGGCGCTTGACGGAGGCCGAAAAACGCTGGGATGCGGAAATGCAACCCTTTCGCGGCCGCAAGGTGATCACTTATCACCGCTCCTGGCCGAATTTCCTGAAGCGCTTCGGCCTCACTGCCGCGGGTGAGATCGAACCGCGCCCGGGAATCCCCCCCAGCCCCGGCCACACCGTTGATGTGATCCGCCTGATGAGGAGTGAGAATATCAAGGTCATCCTTGTGGAACCGTACTTTGATCTGAAGACACCGAAGGCCATCGCGCGGGAGACCGGCGGCCAGGTCGTAGTGCTGCTGCCCTCCGTGGGCGGGGAAAAAGAAGTGACCGACTATTTCCAGCTTTTCGATTACGATATTGACCTGCTCACGCGGGCGTTCAAGGCGACCCAGTAGAATTCTGAGGAGGCTCAATGGACGTTCTGCCGTTCTTGTTCGCGCCCTTCGTCGCCAGCCTGATTCTGACCGGCATTCATGCCTACCTGGGCGTGCACGTGGTGGAGCGGGGCGTCATCTTTGTTGATCTGGCGCTCGCCCAGATTGCCGCCCTCGGCGCCACCATCGCCATCCTGGCCGGAATGGACCCGCACGCCGGGGGCGCGTACTGGATCAGCCTGGCGTTCACGTTTCTGGGAGCGGGCATCTTTTCGCTGGTGCGTATGCGCCGGGTGCATATCCCGCAGGAAGCGTTCATCGGCATCGCCTACGCCGTGGCCTCCGCGGGGGCGATCCTCGCCATGAGCAAGGCCACGGGCGAGACCGAACATCTGAAGGACATGCTGGTCGGGAACATCCTGGCCGTGTCGTGGCCCGAGGTCGGACGCACGGCGTTGCTCTACGGCGGGATCGGCGTCTTCCATTACTTCTTCCGCAAGAAGTTCCTGCTGATTTCGTTGGATCCGAGAACGGCGGAGAGTCAAGGCGTTTCGATCCGCTTGTGGGATTTTCTCTTTTATGCTTCCTTCGGTTTCGTCGTCACCTCTTCGGTGGCGATTGCCGGGGTGCTGCTGGTCTTCTGCTACCTCATCGTTCCTTCCGTAGGCGCGATGCTCTTTGCCGACCGGATCGGCCCGCGACTGGCGATTGGGTGGACGATGGGGACGCTGGTGTCCGCCCTCGGGGTGTACCTCTCCGTCGTTCTCGATCTGCCTACCGGGGCGACCATCGTCTGCACCTTCGGCGGCATCCTGGTGCTGATGTTCGTCGTGCATCTCATCATTTATCACTACAAGAGACCGAATGAAGCGTCGGATGCGGCCACAGCAGTTCCCGCGGGCGTGGCCCACGCGCCCGAGTTTGGACTCGACGGGGACCAGGTCAAGCGTCCCGGCTAGGGTCCGAGCCATCCTGGGCACGCCGGCAAGCGTCGCGGGAATTTGATTTTTCGCGGAGCGGTCGGCTAAAATAATAGGTGGGGTGAATGTAGGTCAGCGCTATGCGATTCAAGAAAGGGCTGGGCGGAGCGTGGTGAAGCGCATCTCACAGTCGGCGGCGGCCGTTCTGGCAGGTCTTCTGCTCGGGGGAGGAGCCCTGCTGATTGGGGAGAGTCCGCGCTCGCCTGCCACGGCCACAAATGATGCCGCCACGCGCGACAAGATCGTGCGCTACATCCGCGCCAAGTTCGGCGTGCCGGAGGGAGTCGTGCTCACGGCGGACCCGCTCCAGCCCGCCAGCTACCCCGCCTTTCTGCAGACGACGATCATTTCCGATAATGGCAAGGAGAAGCATCCGAACAACGCCTACGTCACGAAGGACCGCCGCTATCTGATCATGGGTAATCTCTATTTGGTGACGGCGAACCCCCAGGACGAAGTCGTGCAGCACGTTCGCGAGCAGTTCAAAATCCCCGCAGCTACTTCCGTGGTGGCGACACCTTTCCGCGCCTCGCCCTATCCGAATTTGCTTACCACCACCGTCACTGTGGACGACGGCAAGCGGAAGGCGACGCAGAATTTCTACCTCACCAAAGACAACCGCTGCCTGGTAGTGGGCAACATTTTCAATTTGGGAGTGGACCCGCGGCGCGAGGCGCTCCAGACGCTCAAGACTGCAAACGAGCCCAGTCAGGGATCGGTCAGCGCGCCGGTCACTATTGTCGAATTCGGCGACCTACAATGCCCCATGTGCGCGCGGCTGCACGATTTCCTGGAGAGTGACCTCCTGCCCAAGTATGGTAACAAGGTGCGGATCGTTTACAAAGAGTTTCCCCTGGCTTCCATTCACGACTGGACGCTCGCGGCTTCGGTGGCCTGCCAGTGCGCCTATCAGCTCAGTCCTGCCACTTACGTGCCCCTGCGCTCGATGATCTTCAAAAACCAGACCAGCATCAATGCGACGAATGTCCGCGACCTGATGCTCAGTTACGGCGAACAGGCCGGGCTCGACCGGCTGCAGCTTGCCGCCTGCATCGATTCCAAAGCCTCCCTGCCGCACGTCGAAAAGGACTTCCAGGAAGGCCAGGCCGTGGGTGTTTCGAGCACGCCGACGTGTTTCGTGAACGGAAAGATGGTTGTGGGATTCCCCTCGGCGGACGCCTACTACAAGATGGTGGACGAAACCCTGCGCGCCGCGAAGTAATTCGGGATTCGGGATCCGGGGTTCGGGTTTCGCAAATCGCGTGGCCCGCCAGCTCGTCTTGGGGTTCCCTCCGCGAGCTGGGATGCAGTTTCAGCTCCCAAAAACAGCTCATAACCCGATTTCTAATCCCGAATCTCGGACTCCGGCTTCCGTAGCGGTGCGCCACGCCGCAGCCGAGGGAGGAGAAGAAGCAGGATGAGGAAGTAGGCGAGACAGATCGCCCCGCCCAGAGCCAGCGCAAAGCGCACTCCGAACGCTTCCGCGACCGCTCCGGCCTGCAAGCTCCCCACCGGCGCCAATCCCAGCACCGCCAGGTTATACATGCTCATGATGCGGCCGCGGAGCTCCGGTGGACTCGCGACCTGGAGGGTGCTGTTGGTGAGCGCCAGCGCCCCGACCATCGTCGCCCCCAGCACCACGAGCAGAAAAAACGCCCAAGCGAAAGAGCGCGCCTGGGAAAGCAGGATCAGCGCCAGAGAAAACACCGCGGCACAGCCGACGATGAAATTCCCCCGCCGCTGGATGTTGGCCTGTGCGGCCAGGGTCAGTGCGGAGATGACCGCCCCCAGGCCCGCCCCGGCCATCAGGTAGCCCAGTCCTGAGGCGCCCACCTTCAGCAGATCGCGCGCAAACACGGGCATCAGGACGATGAAGGGCAGCGCCAACAAGCTCAGAATGGCCGGAACGGAGAGCAGCACGATGAGAGCGCGCTGGCGGCTCACGTAGCGCAGGCCGTCGAGGATCGCATGCCAGACCGACGGCCCTTCGTGAACAGGGTGAGGTGGGACGCGGATCACCAGCAGAGCGATGATCAACGCCAGGAAGCTGATGGAGTTCAGATAGAAGCAGCCTGCCGCGCCCACCCACCCGAGCGTCAGCCCGGCGAGCATCGGCCCGATGGCGCGCGACATATTGAATTGCGCTGAATTGAGCGCCACGGCGTTCATCAGGTCGTCGCGCCCCACCAGGTCGGGTACCAGCGCCTGGTAGGCTGGGTTGTTGAGCGCGGATGCGAGACCCGACAGGAAACTGATGACCAGAATCTCCCCGATGGTGACGATCCGGAACGAAGTCAGAATGGCGAGGATGAGTGCCAGCACCATCATGCTGGTCTGGGTGTAAATCATCAGCTTGCGCCGGTTCAGCCGGTCGGCGATGGCTCCGCCCAGCAGGGAAAAAAGAAGCGACGGCGCCGAGCCCAGAAAACCGTTCAAGCCCAGCAGGAAAGGCGAATTGGTGATCTCCAGGACCAGCCAGCCGAGCGCCAGGTTCTGCATCCAGGTGCCGATGTTGGAGAGGAAATTCCCGGTCCAGAAGAATGCGAAGTCGCGGTGACGCAGCGAGCGGAACGTGGCCGCCAGCGGACGGAGTTCGGGCGGGGGTGCGGACACGTCATTGATCAAATTCGAGTTGTCCCTGGCCATGCGGTGTCCGCAACTCGGCTGCCGAGGCGGCCCTTTATTATAGTGGAGGCACAGCAAGAATCGTCACCCCACGTAACCTTGCCGCCTCGCCTTTCGTCTTGAGGGGAGAGTTCAGAATTTGCGGTGGAGGGGCTTATGAGGCGTTGGATTATCTCAGTTGTGGCGGGGGCGATGCTGTCCCTGCCTATCGTCGCAAGTGCGCAAGAGTTCGGACGGTGGGGCGGGGAGCGCGGCCGCGGTGGAATGGAAGGCCCCCGGTTGATGGCCATGTTGGAGAACGATCGTGTGAAATCGGCGCTGGGGCTTACCGACGAGCAGAGTACCAAGCTGCGTGAGATCATGGTGGAGAGTCGGAAATCGACGATCAAAACGCGTGCGGATATGGAGGTGCGCGGCCTGGAGTTGCGCGAACTGTTGCGCGCGGATCAACCCGGTCGCGAAGCCGTGCTGCACAAGGTCCAGGAGATTTCCGATCTGCGCGGCCAGATGATGCGCCAGCGCGTGGAGTCGCTTCTCGCCGCCAAGTCGGTGCTGACGGCTGAGCAGCAGCAGAAAATCCGCGCCTTCATCTCAGAGCGCCGTGGCCGGCGAGACGCATGGCGACGCGACCAAGGATCGGGTCGCCCTGGCCGCGACGGCGGCCCGGGAGGCTTTGGTCGGGGCAGAGGGCCGGGAGACTCGGGACCAATGCCGGCACAGCATCAGCGCCGCAGAAAGCCGATGTCAAGATGCAGACCTCGACCGGATCGACGCCGCAGGCGACAAAGGCGATCGATGGGACCTATCCCAAGACGAACGATGGGGACACCCAAGTCCAGG
>JAIQGB010000468.1 GCA_020072905.1 Terriglobia bacterium
GAAGTGCAGTTTGCGGACGGCTTCTTGTTGGAGTTTGCTGGTGATGAAGGACGGGACGGGGTACTTGCGTTTTTCCTTCGTCGTCACCGACTGGACGACGAACTTCGACGCCTTGATTGCAGCCGTGTGATGGTCGGCGCTCGCCTGGTCGGGGATCTCGAGGTCTTTTCCCTGAAACTTCACCAGGTGCGAATCGAACGCCGGCGGGTTCTTGCCCTCGACGTGCGCCTCAATCGTCCAGTACGCCTTTTTCTGGAAAGCCTGGATTTCCCGCTCGCGCTCAACGATGATCCGCAGAGCCACCGTCTGCACGCGGCCCGCGGAGATGCCCTGTTTCACTTTGTCCCAAAGGAGGGGACTGACCTGGTAGCCCACCAGACGATCGAGGATGCGCCGCGCCTGCTGTGCGTCCACGAGGTGCGAGTCGATTTCGCCGGGGCGCTCGAAAGCTTCGCGCACGGCGTCGCGCGTGATCTCGTTGAAGAGCACGCGATGGAACTGGCGCTTCTTGCCATTGAGCAGGTCCTGGAGGTGGGCGCAGATGGCTTCGCCTTCGCGGTCCGGATCGGCAGCGAGAAAAATAGCATCGGCCTTTGCCGCCGCCGCTTTCAATTCCTGGATGATGTGCTTCTTCCCAGGGATGACGATATACGTGGGTTCAAAATTCTTCTTGAGATCGACGCCCAGTTCTTTCTTGGGGAGATCCATCACGTGGCCCATTGAAGCCTTGACGGTGTAGTCCGGCCCCAGGTACTTGTTGATGGTTTTCGCCTTGGCGGGCGATTCGACGATGACGAGAGATTTGGCCATAAGAACAGTTAAGAGTTGACAGTCGACAGTTGACAGTCAACTTTCCTCAGGAACCTCGCGGCGTTCCTTGTTCGTTCCCCGGTGCGCACCTTTTGGCGAACTCCCCCCATTATCAAATTGCAGTCAAATGCCCTGCGCTGTCAACTCTTGACTGTTGACTGTGGACTGCCCTTCTCACAGTTTACGGATAAAGTTCTTTCCCGGCAACTGGCGGATCAACCCGGACATTTCCAGCTCGAGCAGCGCCTGAAGAATGCGCTGGGGCGGAAGCGCTACCGAGCCGAAGACGGAGTCCACGAACATTGCCTCATCGGCGCGCAGCACATCAAAGACGGCCTTCTGGTCGGGACTGAGTGACTGATCAAATAGAGTGCCTTTCTCCGCCCCCTCCAGTTTTCCTTCTGATGCTTCCACCGGCGGCAGAAGTTGCTTGCGGACTTCGGCGGGAAACTCCTCGATGACGTCCACCCACTGGTCCACGAGCTTCGCGCCCTGCTTGATGAGTTGGTTGGGGCCGAAGCTTTGCGCGGTGGTGATGTTGCCCGGTACCGCAAAGACCTCGCGGTTCTGCTCGAGGGCCAGACGTGCCGTGATGAGCGAGCCGCTGTATTCGGCCGCTTCCACCACCACGACACCGAGCGTAAGTCCGCTGATGATCCGGTTGCGGATGGGAAAATTCTCCGGGGTGGGTCCGGTCCCGATCGGGAATTCCGAGATGATGGCGCCGTTCTCCACAATCTTTTCCGCCAACTTGCGGTTCTCGGAGGGATAGATCGCATCCATCCCCCGGCCTTGAACGGCGGCCGTCTTACCTTTCCCTTCCAGCGCGCCGCGATGCGCACAGGAATCGATCCCGCGTGCGAGGCCGCTCACAATCACTAGTTGCCGCTCCGCCAGGTCGCGGGCCAGTTTGTGCGCCACCTGGCTGCCGTAAGCGCTCGGGCGACGTGTTCCCACGATCGCCAGGGCGAACTGGGAGAGCACGTGGACATCTCCGCGGACGTAGAGAACCAGGGGCGGATCCGCGATCTGGCGCAGCAGTGGCGGATAGTCCGGGCTCTCGTACACGAGTAATTCGCACTCTGCCTTCGTCGCTGCCTGTATTTCCTTTTCGGCATCTTTGAGCCCGGCCTGAGCGAAAATCGCCTGCGCGACGTGGGCGGGAATTCCGCAGCCTTCCAGTTCCGTCAGCGACGCCATGTAGGCAGCGCGCGGCGAAGCGAAATGCTCGATCAGGCGGTGTGCCCCCCGCACGCCCAGTCCTTCTATGCGCGTGAGACCCAGCCAGTACAGGATTTCGTTGTCGTCCATGATGGTGTCAGCCCGCAGCGGGCAGGAGAAGCCACTGCCGCCGGCCGAGCGCCCCTACAATGGCAAAATCCCAGGCCGGCGCGCAAGAGGCAATATGTCGGAGCCTTCAGGAAGCCTGGCGAGAACGGCAGGGATCAGGGCAAGGAGAGATAAACCTCAAGGTCTCCTAAGGCCGAACTTTTCGAGCCGGTACTGGAGGGTGCGGAAGGTCATCCCCAGAAGTTGCGCCGCGCGCGTGATGTTCCAGTTCGTGCGCTGCAGCGCCTCCTGGATCTTGGCCTTTTCGTGGTCCTCCCAGGTGGGCTCGGGAATGACCGGTTCGAAGCCTCCGGGGGAAGCCGCGGGGGCAGCTCCCCCCGCCAGTCGCGCCGGCTCCGGAACGCCTTCGACAATCTCCGGGGGAAGGTCGGCGAGTTCCAGCCATGCGGTCTCGCCGAGCACCAAGGCGCGCTCGATGGCCCATTCCAGTTGACGGATATTGCCGGGCCAGGAATAAGCACGGAGTGCTTCGCGCGCTTCCGCCCGAAGGCCCTCAAGCTTTCGGCCGCCGGCCAGTTGCGCCCGGCGCATGAAGTGCTCGGCCAGGATCTCGACGTCTTCCCTTCGCTCGCGCAGCGGCGGGCAAACGATGGGGATCACTTTCAGGCGATAAT
>JAIQGB010000469.1 GCA_020072905.1 Terriglobia bacterium
ACCTGCGCGAGTCGATTCGCCTGCGCTTGATTGCCGACGTGCCGCTCGGTGTTTTCCTGAGCGGCGGGACGGACTCCAGCGCCGTCGTGGCCTTCATGGCGGAGTTGGGCGCCCGGCCGCTGCGCACCTTCTCCGTGGGCTTCGAGGAGCACGGATACAGCGAGCTCCCGCACGCTCGTCGTGTCGCCGAGCACTTCTCGACCGAGCATCACGAATTGGTGCTGGGTCCCCAGGACATGGCGGAAGATCTGGCGCGCCTGATTGCATTCCGCGATGAGCCCATCGCTGAGCCCACAGACGTGGCGGTCTACAGGATTTCGCGTCTAGCCGCGGAGAGCGTCAAGGTGGTGCTGGCCGGTGAGGGCGGGGACGAACTCTTCGCTGGTTATCCCAAGTATGCCGCCGACCGCTTGGCAGGGCTGGTCTCGGCGCTGCCGCAGGAAGTCACGCGCGCTATCGCGCGCTGGCTGCCCTATCGGCAGCGGCGCGTCAAGCTCGCGCTCGAAACGCTCTCCATTCGAGACGAAGCGGAGCGCTCGGCGACTTGGTTTGCCTCCTTCTCCCGCGAAGAACGTGAAGCGCTATTCTCCCCGGACTTCCTCGGGCAAGTGGATGTCGCCCACCCGGCGCGGGTATTCGAGCAGCAGCTCGAGAAAGTGCGCGACCGCCCGCCGCTCAAGCGCATGCTCTACGCCGACCTGAAAATCTGGCTGCCGGATAATCTCCTGCTGCGCGGCGACCAGATGACCATGGCCGCCAGCATTGAGGAGCGCGTCCCCTTTCTCGACCACAAGCTCGTCGAACTTGCGGCACGCATCCCCAGCCGGCTGCTCACGCGCGGCTTCCGGATCAAGACTCTGCTGCGGCGCGCGCTGGCGCCTTACTTGCCGCCGGAAACGCTGCGGCGCCGCAAGGTGGGCTTTACGGTGCCGATCGGCATCTGGTTCCGGAAATCGCTCAAGTCGCTCGTCGCGGACCTCGTCCTCTCGCCCGAAGCGAAAACGCGTGGCTACTTCAACCACCAGGCCATGGAACAGTTCCTCCGCGAACACTTCGACGGGGTGCGCGACCGGCAGAAGCAGCTCTGGGCGCTGGTGAATTTTGAGTTGTGGTGCAGGCAACGTCGTGCGGGAGTCGGGAGTCGGGAGTCGGGAGTCGGAGAACCGTAAGCAGACGAGAACTGTCTCCCGTAACTTTGGGGGCACATGGAAGATTCCTCCGTTCGGTCCTATCGCGGGCTGCGAGTTTGGAACGAGGCCATGGCGCTCGCCGAGGACTGCTATCGATTGACTCGAACATACCCCAAAGACGAGCTTTATGGCATGATTTCGCAGATTCGCAGGGCCGCCGCCTCAGTCCCTGCCAATATTGCTGAAGCGTACGGACGCGAAAACCGGGGCGAATACATCCAATTCCTGCGAGTCTCGCAAGGATCCCTCAAAGAATTGGAGACGCATCTTTTGCTTTCGCAGCGGGTTCAGCTAGCCGCCGAGACGACTTTTGGACCCGTCCTGGACAAGTGTGAAACCGTAGGGAAGATGTTGCGTGCGCTCATTCGTTCCCTGCAGAAAGACCGGGGCTGATAGGAAAAACCCTTGCCGACTCCCGACTCCCGACTCCCGACTCCCTCTCCGGCCGTCCTCATTATCGTGGAGAATCTCCCCGTCCCCTTCGACCGGCGCGTCTGGCAGGAAGCGCGGGCGCTGAAGGAAGCGGGCTATCGTGTCTCCATCATCTGTCCCAAAAGCCGCAGGTTTGACAAGAGCCGCGAGACGCTGGAAGGAATCGAGATTTACCGGCACAGCCTCTGGGAAGCGTCCGGGCCGCTGGGGTACCTCGTCGAATACACGTGGGCACTCACTACGGAATTCCTACTGGCGCTCCGAGTCTACGCGAAGGCGCGCTTCCGCATCCTCCACGCCTGCAATCCACCCGACACGATCTTTCTGGTTGCCCTCTTTTTCAAGCTTTTCGGCGTGCGCTTCCTCTTTGACCACCACGATCTGAACCCGGAACTTTTCGAGGCCAAATTCGGTAAGCGGCAGCGATTGTTCTATCGCTCGCTTCTCCTCGCCGAGCGGCTGACCTACCGCACCGCCGACGTCTCCATCGCCACGAATGAGTCCTACCGCGAGATCGCCCTCACGCGCGGCGGAATGAAGCCAGAGCGCGTCTTCATCGTGCGCAGCAGCCCTGACCTCGCGAAGATTCGTCGCGGGCCGCCCCAGCCGGAACGGAAACGCGGCCGGCCGTTTTTGGTGGTTTACCTGGGAACCATGGGACCACAGGAAGGTGTGGATCTGCTCATCGACTCGGTCGCGCACATTGTGAACGTGCGCAATCGCCGGGATGCGAGCTTCGTTCTAATCGGCGGCGGCTCGGAGATTCCGCACCTCCAAGCCCTGGCCGCCGAAAAGGGCGTTGATGCCTTTGTGAGTTTCACCGGACGCATTCCCGATGAGGAACTCGCCGCCTACCTCTCGACAGCCGACGTCTGCGTCGCGCCCGATCCGAAGAATCCCATGAACGACAAGTCCACGATGAACAAGATTCTGGAATACATGGCCTATGCGCGGCCCGTGGGTTGTTTTCGGGAAGCCTCTTCACTTTTTCGATATGATTATGGTGGAGTTTCCCGTGTCGAACAGCGCGGTTGATAAGGGTCTTGAGCGCGATAACTTCCCGGTTGACAGAAGCGGGCAGAATATGCTCTCCTGGGTGAATACGGGAAGGTTCGGAAAGTCTGATTTTCTGGTATGATT
>JAIQGB010000470.1 GCA_020072905.1 Terriglobia bacterium
AGTTCCTCGCGCCCGTCGGGGAAGACCTTGTAGGCGAAGATGGGGTCTTCGACGCTCTCTTCTCCGTGTGCCCGCTGGGCAAACGTTGGGATCGCGTCCTGCGGAGACGCTTTGAGCGCCGGATTCCCGAGGCGGCGCACAATAATCCCGTATTCCTTGCCGCGTTGTTTGACCAGTTTGAGGAATAGCTCGCGCAAGGCCGCGTCGCTCAAGCCGTTCTCCGCGGTGACGATCAGATTGCTCGGCAAGATTCCCGGGCCGCGCCGATTGCCCGTGCTGTGCTCGATGCCGGATACCGGGCTGCGGGTCGAAAGCAGCGTCGCAAGGATGCCGTGCTTCACGAGCTGCGTCTCCCGCGCGCGCACGCCCTCGTCGTCCACCCGGTAACGGACGGCCAGGGGCGTTTGGTTGTAGCGCTCGAGCGTGGGATTGTCCGCGACGTTGAGGAACTCAGGCAAAACACGCGCGCCGAGTTTGTCCAGGAAAGGATTCTCCATGCCCCCCAGCACCATTTCGATTTGCGGATTGTCGGCCACCGGCCGTCGGGTGGCGAGCATCTCGGGAGCGAAGACCTGGCTAAAGAGTTCCGCCGCGGCCTGGCCTTCGAAAAGTACGGGCCCGTTGTAGCGTTCGAGCAGTGGCGCGGTGCGCAGGGCTTCGAGACGTTTGCCCAGATCCCCCAGGCGTGCCGCGAGTTGGTCCTTTGCGGGCAGGTCGCTCATCGAGTGCCCATAGACGGATAAGAAATCCTGGAGAGGCATCCCATCCGTTGCCTGGGTGGCCGCGATGGCGATGAACGCCACCGAAGGCGTGACGCGAGTGAAGGAACTCCCTTCGCTGTTAAGGTACAGGGTGCGCAGGTTGCTGACGCGCAGCCGGACCGTGGAGGTGTCCACGCCCGGTGACTTCCTGAAAACCGCGGATAGCTCCCGCACGAGCCGGGCGGCTTCCTCCAGATTAACGACGGCCGTGGGCGCGTCGTCGGTCAGGCTGGCGGGTTCTTCCTTGCTGAAATCGGCCAATTGCTCGGATTGCGTTTTGTTCCGCAGCGCGGCGCGTTTGCGGGCCATATCCTCGAGCGCCTTCTTGTAGGCGCTGTCGGTGGCCAGCCAGATTTGTCGCCGGACCTCTTGGTAGTCATCGTCGAGCGGAATGGCGACGGTTCCGCCGAACAGCCGGGTGACGCCCTGGGCTCCGAAAGGCAAGGTCAGGAAGTTGGTGTTATCGAAGGCGTAGTCGCCAATGCGCACTTCCACGGTGAGGAACCGCGCGCGCGATTCGCTCTTGTCGAGGAGGCTTCCGAAGCTGGCGGAGACGGCTTGGGTCGTGCCATCCTGCACGGTATAGGCGATGAAGTAAGGCTTTTCGAGGTTGGCGAGTTGGAGCTTCTGCATGGACCGCTGGAGCTCGTCTCGGAGGGCTTGGAGAAGAATATCATCGGCGGCACGAAGGGGCTGCGGTCGAAGCCACACCATGAGAAACATGGCCAAGACCACCTTCGAGAGGACGCTGGCGCGAGGGTTCAAGCGGCCGGTCTTCATTGGGCCACCTCAAAGGGCGGAGGCAACAGAGGCGGCCGTTCCTGCGACTTCTCCTTCTTTTGCACCTCGATTTGGGAAATGAGGATGTCCGGGGCGGCGGCGGCAACCGGGACGCTGCCCGATTCGGCCCCGCAGATGCCGTTGAACACACCCATCTGGTCGTCTCCCGCCACGATCTGACTGAAGGCGATGAGCGGGGTGCCGATCAAGTCCACGCCGCGAACCAGTTCCTCCCGCCCGTCGGGATAGACGCGATAGACCATGACCGGCAGGACGTTGAAGGCGTTGGGAACCGTCCGCTGCGTGATGGTGAAGCCGCCCTGAATATCGTCGAAGAAGAGCCCGAAAGGCTTGTTCTCTTTCTTGATCTGGTCGAGAAGCTGTTTCTTGAGGGCCTCACGAGTGAGCGGGTGGGAGACCTGGACGAGGAGGTTCGACTGCCGGGCCACGGCGGGAAACCCCTGCTGGCGGCGACCGTGGCCGTTCGAGTTGGGGAAGCCTTCAATCGGCGAGCGGGACATTAGAAAACTCTTGAATACACCATTCTCGACCACCGTCACGCGGCGCGCTCGCACGCCCTCGTTGTCATAGTGGTAGGCACCCACCAGGTCCGACGAGCCCAGGCGGCGCAGCGTGGGATCGGAGAAGACCGAGAAGTTCTCCGGAAGCACTTTCTCGTTGACCTTCTTCTTGAAGGTCTGGCCTTCCTCTTCCTCCTTTTGGCGATGTCCTTCGATCCGATGGCCGAAGACCTCGTGGAAGAAGACGGCACTGGCCCTCCCGGAAAGAATGGCCGGTCCCGTGTAAGGCTCGACGACGGGCGCGGCCTGGAGCGCGTGCAGATCCCGAATCATCTTGTCCACGGCCTTGAGGACCGCCGCATCGTCGGGCAGGCCTTCGGGGGTAAAGGCGACATAGGATTCGTAGCGCGGCAGCTCCATACCATCCTGGGCCTTCGTGAAGGCCGCGATGGAGAGGCGGTAATAGACCTGGGAAACCTGGGTCTCCGAGCCTTCGGTATTCGTGTACCAGCGGGTTTCGCGGTCGGCCATGAACGCGGCTTGGGCTTCGTAGATGTCGCCGTAACGGGCGAAGGGGGCCGTGTACTTCCGGATTTTCTCCTCCCATTCGCGGCGGCTGGCTCGCAGGGGAGGAATCTCCTCGGCGTATTTTTCGGGCGGCTCGGGCGAGAAATCAGCGGACTTGTCTTCCTGCTC
>JAIQGB010000072.1 GCA_020072905.1 Terriglobia bacterium
CCTGTCTTGGGACATCGAGCCATCATCCAGTGCAAGAGGTATGCACAATCTACGGCAGTCGGAGAGCCGACAGTTCGGGAGCTGTACGGCTTGGTGCACGCGCACGGTGTTAACAAGGGAGTAATCATCACGACGTCGCGCTTCACTGCGGGAGCGTTGGAGTTTGCGCAAGGGAAGCCACTGGAACTCATAGCGGGGCCAGACTTGCTTGCCTTATTTAATCAACACATGCCTGAGGTCGCAGGAGTTCCCAAAGAAGAGGACGATTCCTCGAGGTTTTTTGAACATGCGACATTCATGAACCAACTCGCTGAATGGAGGGTTCGGAGGCCACTTCCGTATTCGATCCGTTTTATAGGTACGCCCAATGAGGTCTGGGGCAGACTTGACAATTGGGCCTGGCCTCCCGAGGGCCGGGATCGCACTGTTGGTCAGCTTCTTTTCTTTCTCTACTACTTTGGCGCAGCGCACTATCTCACAGCCGGTGCGACCTACCGGCCACAGGAGGGCGCTGCACCTCTTGAAGAGCGAATAGTTAAGCGGCTGGCTGAAATCTCGAAATTGCTTGTGGAACTTGAGCTTGACGGCGAGGAGAGAATTCTGGCGGTGTTTGAGGAGTCTAGGCAGGAGTGGCGTTCTTGTCTTGAAGCCTCAATGGAATTTGTACAAATGGACCTGCAAAAAGTATGTAGCAAGTTTTGGTGGAAACCTCATTCCACCACGTTCGGCGCGTGGAGTTGAACCATTCCATCTCATATAAACCACTTACTGAGAACCAATGTGTGCGGTTAGCCACCTGTCGAACCCATGTCCTTGTTTGATAATGACGCGTTAGATACTCTCTGCTTCGGAGTGTCTTCCAGAGGCAGCGGACCCTGCCGCTATTAGAGTTTGTATCCAATCCTCCTTAGAAACTCCTTCCGCCACTTGATGTCCGCGTCGGTTTCGAGGCCTTGGGTTTTCACGCCGTCGATGACGCCGAGGATGCCGCGGCCCTGGCCGCTCTCGGCGATGATGACTTCGACGGGGTTCGCGGTGGCGCAGAAGATCTGGCAGACTTCCGGGACATTTTTGATGGTGTTGAGGATGTTGACGGGGAAGCCGCCTTCCATGAAGATGATGAACGCGTGTCCGCAAGCGAGGGCCAGGGCGTTTTTCTGCGCGAGTGTGATGAGCTTCTGATCGTTTCCGGCATAACGAACGAGCGCTGGCCCGGAGGATTCGCAGAAGCCAATCCCAAACTTCATCCCCGGCACAGTCTGGACAATGGCCTCGTAGAGGTCTTCGACGGTTTTGATAAAGTGCGACTGGCCGAGGATGAAATTCATGTCGGCGGGCTTTTCGATGGTGACGGTTTTGAGTTCCATGTGAATCTCCGTTGGGTGGCGTCGGGGGAGATTCTAGCGCGTAGTTGAACGCGGTGGTAGGGGAGCGCTCCGTGCACCCGCTACTATCCTACCCCTTGGAGATGGTGAGGGCCGACGCCCAAGATCAAGTGGCAATCTTCCCTGCGCTCAAAGTGGATTCGGTAGTTCGGGTCAACGCGGGCACGGTAGAACCTATCGCTTCCAACTCGAATCAGTTCAACTCGCAAGGAGGGGTGGCTCATGTCCATGCTAAGAAATCGGAAAGCACGGATAAACTTGCTCTTCAGGTTTTTGTCGTAGGAATCCAGTTCTTCCCAGATTCCTGGACCGATGAGGATCGGGCGATTAGTCATTTCGGCGTGGAGGGTGCGAATTGCGGGCTTCGGCGCGACTCCGGCGAATCATCTCTACCAGGTCTTTTGGCAAGCTACCTTTCTTGAGTACACGAACCGGAATGACACCTCGAGGATTGCGCAGGCTGCGGCTCGCCCGATGCAACGTTCCGTCGGGCATCACGACGGCAAGCCCCATTTTTCTAAGGTGGAGAACTTCCTCTTCGAACTTCATCATGGCGACTATAACTTAGTGCCCTCCGCCATGCAATGACCTGTTACGCCGTCCCGTGGCCCCGAGGAAGGGCGGCCCAGCTCGCCGAAATCGGGCAGCCCACCCCTACTCAGTCACCTTGAGCACGGCGAGGAAGGCTTCCTGGGGAATATCGACGCGGCCGACGCGTTTCATGCGTCGTTTGCCCTCTTTTTGTTTTTCGAGGAGCTTGCGTTTGCGGGTGATGTCGCCGCCATAGCACTTGGCGAGGACATTCTTGCGCATGGGCGGAACGTTTTCCCGGGCGATGATCTTGGAACCGATGGAAGCCTGGATGGCCACCTCGAACATCTGGCGGGGAATCAGCTTGCGCATTTTCTCGCAGAGCACGCGGCCGCGCGGGAAGGCGTGTTCGCGATGGCAGATGAAGGACAGAGCATCCACGGGTTCGCCAGCAACGAGCAAGTCCACCTTGACCAGATCGGATTCCCAGTAGCCGGAGAAATGGTAATCCAGCGACGCATACCCGCGCGAGACGGATTTCAGCCGATCGTAGAAGTCGAGCACGATTTCGTTCAGCGGCAGTTCGTACGTGAGCAGGACACGTTTCGTGGAGACGTATTCGAAGCCCTTTTGCACGCCGCGCTTATCCTCGAGGAGCGCGAGGATTCCGCCCAGATATTCATCCAGCGTAAAGATCCGTGCGGTAATGATGGGCTCCTCGATCCTGGCGATATCGCCTTGGGCGGGGAATTTGGTGGGACTCTCAACGGCCCTGACGGTGCCGTCTTTGGTGGTGACGCGGAAGCGAACGCCGGGCGCGGTGGTGATGAGGTTGAGGTTGAACTCGCGTTCCAGCCGCTCCTGAACGATTTCCATGTGGAGCAGGCCCAGGAACCCGCAGCGAAAGCCGAAGCCCAGCGCCAGCGAATTCTCGGGTTCATAGAAGAACGAGGAGTCGTTGAGCCGCAGCTTATCGAGCGCGTCGTGCAGCGGCTCGTAGTCGCTGGCATCCACGGGATAGAGCCCGGAAAACACCATCGGTTTGATCTCTTCGAACCCGGGCAGAGGCTCGGCGGCGGGGCGGCCGTCGTCGGTGATCGTGTCGCCAATCTTCGTGTCCACGACGCGCTTGATGTTGGCGATCATGAAGCCGACTTCGCCCGCGTGCAGCGCGTCCACGCGCACGGGCTTGGGGGTGAGCACGCCGAGTTCCTCGACGTTGAAGACCTGATTGTTCGACCACAGGCGAATGCGCGTGCCGACGGCGAGCGTTCCCTCGACGACGCGCGTCAGCACGACGACGCCGCGATAGCTGTCGAACCAGGAATCAAAAATCAAGGCCTGAAGCGGCGCTTCGGGAGAGCCCTGGGGCGGCGGAACGCGCGCCACGACGGCCTCCAGAACGTCTTCGATGCCCGTCCCGGATTTGGCGCTGATCAACAGCGCTTCATCCGCGTCAAGCGCCAGGGCGTGCTCGATCTGCTGCTTGGTCGCCTCGATTTCCGCGCCCGGCAGATCGATCTTGTTGATGACGGGAATGATGGCCAGCTTGTTGTTCATCGCCAGTTGCGCGTTGGCGAGCGTTTGAGCTTCGACGCCCTGCGAGGCGTCGATGATGAGCAAGGCGCCTTCGCAGGCCGAAAGGCTGCGCGAGACTTCGTAGGAGAAATCCACGTGGCCCGGCGTGTCGATGAGGTTCAGTTGATACTCGTTGCCGTCGCGCGCGTGGTAGTGCAGCCGGACGGCGTGGGCCTTGATGGTGATGCCGCGCTCGCGCTCGAGGTCCATCGAGTCGAGGACCTGGTCGGACATCTCGCGTTTGGAGAGGGCGCCGGTCAGTTCGAGCAGGCGGTCGGCAAGCGTCGATTTGCCGTGGTCGATGTGGGCGACGATGGAGAAGTTGCGAATGTAGCGCGCGTCCGTCATGAATGTTCCAGGTCGGCGGTTCCAGGCGAGAAGCCAGCCAGGGGAAGCGAGGCCGCGCAGCCGCTCAGGCGGGGCGGAACTGTTGTGTATGGCGAGGCTTTTTCCAAACCCTTTGAAAATCTATCAAAATGGAGCTATTCTGTCAATTTCGGCACGAACTCGACATTCCCAAGAGGAGCCGCGTGACGGCTCCCCATTACGATGCCCGACATCAACAAGCTATTTGAGAAAGCCGAAAAGTATCTGCAGAAGCAGAGGTTCGAGTCGGCCCTCGAGACCTACCAGGAAATCTACAGGTATCAGCCCAACAACGAAGAAGTGCTGCTGAATCTCGGCGACCTCTGCCAGAGGTTCAACCGCACCTCTGAAGTTTTGCGCTACCAGGCGCAACTGGTGGACCTGTACATCAAGCGGAACGACGTCACGAAGGCCGTCGCCTCCTGCCGGAAGATTCTGAAGCTCGCGCCCCAGGACGTGAACATGCTGATGAAGTTGGGCGCGCTCCTCGAGAAAACGCAGAGGGGGAGCGAAGCTCTGGAAGCCTATCGCGAGGCACTCACGCAATATCGCGCGGCGGGGGAGGGAACTCAGGTGCTGGACTGCCTGCAGCGCATCGTCAAGCTCGATCCTAACAACCTCAACGCGCACGAGGAGCTGGGCGAGCAAGCCGTCAAAATGCGCCAGCCGAAAGTGGCGGCGGGCGGGTTTCTGCAGGCCGCCCAACTGGCGCGCAAGGCGGGAGAGGAAGACCGGTGGGCGGAACTCGTCGAGCGCGCCCACGGGGTTGATGCGACCGACGAGCCCGCCTGCACAGCGGCCGCGGAACTCTTCCTCAAGCGCGAGCGCGGCGCGGAGGCGGCGGCGCTGCTCGAACCCCTCTACCAGAGCAAGCCGGACGATCTGCAGGTCCTCGAGCTCCTGGCCCGAGCGTATCTGCAGATCAAGGACTACGGCAAGGCCCAAGCATGCTGTCTGAAGCTCTACCAGGCGCGGCCGGATACCCTCAGCCTGATGGTCGCTCTGGCGGAGGGCTGGGTCCAGGCTGAGGATACCGAGAAGGCTCTGGCCCTACTGAAGCAGATCAAGCCGCGACTGTTTCAGGAAGGGAAGCGAACTGAGTACCTGAGGATCGTGGAGGGCATGTACGAGGCCGATGAGACGAACCTCGCTGTCCTGGAGACCCTCACCGGGCTTTACAACGACCTCAATATTGAGGACGGGCTGCGGAGATCGCTCGCCCGGCTGCTCAGCCTTTACCTGGCGGCGGAGCAGTACGACCAGGCCGCAGACACGCTGGAGCGAATCATCGACGTCGATCCTTACGGGGCCGGTCACTACGATCGCCTGCTGACGCTGGAAGGCCACATCGACAAGATCTGGTACGAGAACATCGCCGGGCGCGTGCAGCCGCCCTCGTCCACGCGAGCCTCGGCCGCCTCCGCCACGGGTTCGGCAGCCGCAGCGGAGAAGGCTGAGGGTCTCGATGATCTCGTCATCGAAGGCGAGATGTACCTGCAGTACCAGCTCGAGACGAAGCTGAAGGAAACGCTGGCCAAAATCAATCGGCTCTATCCGGGAGCGGAAGAGAAGAATTCCCGCCTGCGCGACCTTTATGACGCGGCAGGATTCCGCCCTGCGGGAGCCCCCGCAGGCAGAGCCTCGACCGCCGCGGCTGCCGAACCCGTGGCGGAGGCGGCGGATCGTTCGCGCACGCCGACCCCCGCGATGCAGCAGTCGATTGACGAACTGCGGAAGATTTCCGAAATCACCGCCAATATCTACCGCGAAGGGACAACGTACGGTGTGATGCAAGTGGCCGTGAACGAGATCGGACGCGCCCTTAACGCCAGCCGATGCTGGGGAGCTCTCGGCGCGCCCGATCGGCCTGCCTCTCTCACTGTGGAGTACTGCTCGCCGGCTGCGACCGCCTCGGAAATGGACGCGGCGCTCAGCCTGTACACCGCACTCATGCGGCAGGCCGCCGCTAAACCCAATGGCTGGCTGATGGACGACGTGACCCGCTTTCCGGCCGTCGCCTCGGTCTTGACTGACGTTCAGAAGCTCCGCATCCAGTCGCTCCTCGCCCTGCCGCTGATGGACAAGGATCACCCGGTGGGGTTAATCCTGGTCGAACAGTGTGGGAGCTTGCGCTCCTGGACTCCTGGGGAATCGATCCTCCTCCAGGCGACGGCGACGCAGGTCGTGGTGGCGGTCAACAATACCAAACTGCGCCAGCTCGTGCGCACCATTGCCGGCACGGACCAGACTACCGGGCTGTTGCCGCGCAGTTCCTATCTGGATTGCATGCTCTCGGAAGCCTCGCGCGCCAAGGAGCAATCAAAGCCACTCAGTGTGTGCCTGCTGGAGCCGGAGAATCCCGCCAAATTGGTGAAGATGCTGGGTGACGCGGGGGTGCAACAGTACCTTCAGCAGGTTGCCAAGATCCTGCAGGCGAACCTCCGACAGAACGATGTCTCCCTCCGGTACAGCCCCTGCGCCATCGCCGTCATTTTCCCGGACACGGCGCTGCCCCAAGGCGGCTTGGCCGTGGAGAAACTGCGGCGGCTGATTGCCCAGGTGAAACTGGACGGCGCCTCCGGGCCCAGCCTGTGTTGCGCGGTTTGCGACGTTCCCCTCGGCCTGCGCTTCGACGCGGTGGATGGCGTAACGGAAGTCGTCAACCGCCTGGAGGCCGTGATGCAGCAAGCGCGCCAGGAAGGCGGCAAGCGCGTCCTGCTCTCCGCCTTCGAGGGATAAGGCCAATGCCGGGCAAGTCTCCGCGAGTGCGGTGCGAGTTGACACCTTCCGCGGCGTTCAGTGCTCTCCCTCTACTTGGCTACACCCTCCTTCAAGGTATCCGGAGGAATTGAGCCATGGAAATCCGCAGAGTTGGCGTGGTCGGTTGCGGTCTGATGGGCTCCGGGATCGCGCAGGTTGCGGCGATGGCGGGCTACGAGACGGTGGTCCGCGAAGTCTCTCGTGAACTGCTCGATCGCGGCCTGGCGGCGATCGAGCGCTCGCTCGGCAAATTCGTGGAGAAGGGTCAGATCACTTCGGAGCAGAAGGCGCAAGCGGCCGCGCGCCTCAGGCCGACGCTGGAGCTTGCGGACTTGGCGGATTGCGACCTGGTGATCGAGGCCATCGTCGAAAACGCCGAACAAAAGAAGGAACTGTTCGCGGCGCTCGACCAGACCGTGAAGGCCGAGGCTGTCCTGGCGAGCAATACGTCTTCGCTTTCCATCACCGAGCTCGCCGCCGCGTCGCGGCGCCCGTCGCGGTTCCTGGGGTTGCACTTCTTCAATCCCGTCCCGCTGATGAAACTCGTCGAAGTCGTCAAGACCGTGACGACGGATCCTGCCGTGGTCCAGCAGGGTCTGGACTTCGTGCGGCGGCTCGGCAAGACGCCCATCCTGACGACGGATCGCGCGGGGTTCATCGTCAACCGCCTGCTCGTCCCCTATCTGCTCGACGCGGTGCGCGCGCTGGAAGAGGGCTTTGGCACCATCGAGGACATCGACCAGGGGATGAAGCTCGGCTGCAATCATCCCATGGGTCCGCTGACCCTGCTCGACTTCGTGGGGATCGATACCACCTATTCGATAGCAGAAATTCTGTTCAACGAATATCGAGAGAAACGCTTTGCGCCGCCGCCGCTGCTCCGGCGCATGGTCATGGCGGGAATGTTCGGAAGGAAATCCGGCCGGGGGTTCTACGATTATACGGACCCGAAGAATCCCAAGGTGAACGCGCTTTTGCAGTCTGCGACATGAGTCTTCGCGGCCACTCGAACCGAGGAGCATTGGCCTGCGCCGCGGGTCATTGTTCTGTCCGACCGGCTCTGCAATTCCGCTCATTGGGAGCTTCCCATGGCTTATGAGACCTTGCTCACTGAAAGGCGCGACGGGATCGGTTATGTGACCATCAATCGTCCCGAGAAATTGAACGCCCTCAACCGCCAGGTGATGCGCGAACTCGACGAGTGCTTTCACGCCTTCCAGACAGACGACGCGGTGCGGGTGGTGATTCTGACCGGAGCTGGGGAGAAGGCCTTCGTGGCGGGCGCCGACGTCAACGAACTCGCCGCGCTCTCGGCAATCGACGGACGTGGGTTTTCCCGCTCTGGTCAGGGAGTGTTCGACCTGATCGAAAACCTCGGCAAGCCGGTCATCGCCGCAGTGAACGGCTTCGCGCTCGGCGGCGGCTGTGAACTGGCCCTGGCCTGCACGTTGCGCGTCGCCTCCGAGAATGCGCGCTTCGGCCAGCCGGAAGTAAAGCTGGGCATCATTCCGGGTTACGCGGGGACGCAGCGTCTGGCGCGTCTGGTGGGCAAGGGGAGAGCCCTGGGACTGATCCTGACCGGCGAGGCGATCACGGCGCAGGAAGCCTATCGCCTCGGCTTGGTCAATCAGGTCGTGCCGCCCGCGGAACTGATGAATGCCGCCCAGGCGCTGGCGCGGAAAATCCTGGCCAATGCGCCGCTGGCGATCCGATTCGCTCTCGAAGCCGTCCACCACGGCCTCGAGATGACCCAGGAAGAAGGCCAGTTCCTCGAGGCGACACTGTTCGGCCTCTGCTGCACGACCGAGGACATGAAGGAAGGCACGAAGGCATTCCTGGAAAAACGCCCGGCCAGGTTTGTGGGGAAATGACTTGGCGGGCTCGCGTTCAGCGCATCACGGCGCCACCTCTACTCGTTACTTGTCACTCGTCACTGAACATGGCTTCCCGCCGCAAAGCCCGCGAACTCGCCCTCCAGATGCTCTTCCAGTGGGAGATGGGGGGGCACACGCCGGAGCACGTCGTTTCCACGTTTCTGCGCTCACAGAAGGTTGATGAAGAAGTCGAGGGCTTTGCGCGCGCGCTGTTCGAGGGAACCGTGGCGGAAGTCGAAACTCTCGACCGCCTGATGCGGGAGCGTTCGGAGCACTGGCGCCTCGAGCGTATGGCGGCCGTGGACCGCAATCTGCTCCGCGTGGCTCTCTACGAGATGCGGCATCATCCCGAGACCCCGCCGGCCGTGATCATCAACGAAGCGCTGGAGATCGCCCGGCGCTTTTCCGACAAGAATGCCGTGGAATTCGTCAATGGCGTTCTCGATGCCATCCGCAAAAGCCTGCCGGTCACGAACCCCGCGCCATAAACGACTCGAGCTGCGCTTACTCGGGGAACTCCCGCGCGGAGGCGATACGTTTTTCAAGGGAAGGATGACTGTGAAAGATGAACTCGATCCAGGCGGGTGGCTGCGTCTCCGCCAGATTGAGTTCGGCGAGCTTCTCCATGCTGGAGATGAAGGCTGACCGGTCGTGGATGGAGCGCAGCGCGTAGGCGTCGGCCTGACGCTCCATACTCCGTGATAAGGCATTGACCGGGGCCAGCAGAACGAGCGAAAGCGCCGTACCCACCAGAACCAGCAACGGCAGATTGGCGAAGTCGGCGAGTCCGCGGAAACCGAAAGCGTTACTGAAGCGGTTGAGCACGGCGTCAACGAGAAAGAAGCCCAGGTAAGTCGCGCCCGCCTGCAGAACGAGGCCGAGGGTCATGTGGCGATGCACGTGGTGGCCGAGCTCGTGCGCGAGGACAGCTTCCACCTCGTCATCGTTGAACCGCTCGAGCAGCGTGTCGGCCAGGATGATCCGTCGCGTGTTGCCAAGGCCCACGAGAGCGGCATTGGCCTTCTTGCTCTTCTCACTCAATTTCCACTCGAAAACCCCGTGGACGTGCGTACCGGCGCGCCTGGAAAGCTCCAGAAGCCGCTCGGTTAAAGTCGGATTCTCCAGAGGCTTGAATTTGAAGAAGAGCGGGAAAATGAGCACCGGAGCCAGATTGGCCAAGAGCACAAAAAAGCCCACGAATACCGTGGCGGAAATGATCCACCATTGCGCCGGCCAGAGACGCATCGTGGCATACAAACACTCAAGCCCGAGGGCGGCGAGCGCGCCTCCCACCAGCACTCCTTTGAGTTGATCCTTGATCCACCCACCGAGCTTCAGGTTGGAGAGGCCGTAGCGGTGCTCGAGCCGGAAGCCGCGAACGTAGTCGAGCGGCAATCCCACGGTCTTGATGACGACTCCGAAAAGCAGGAGGTAGACGAGCAAGGCCAGCGGGGGATGGACCGCCAGGCGTTCCGCTACGTCGCGCATCCAGATGCTCCAGGCGCTCGCGAGCAGGACCGCGAGCACCAGAGCGTCGAGGACGAAGGCTGCAACGCCCAGGATACGGCGCGTGCGGTGATACTGCTTGGCGCGGGCGGAATCTTCCATGGGCGTGGGCGCCTCAAGGATTTGATGCGCAGTCTTGTCGCCGGCGTTACTTCTGCTGTCTAGTGAAGTCCGCCATCGCGTCGAGAAGCGCCGTGACCTGCTCGCGGGTGGGCGCCTCGGCGTAGAGGCGCAGGATGTTTTCGGTGCCCGAGGCGCGCACCAGCAGCCATGCTGTGTTGCCGAGGAACATTTTCGCGCCGTCCATGTCGTTGATGGCCGTAACCTTCATGCCGGCGACCCTTTTGAGTTTGCCCTCCGCCACTTGCCGGACAACGCGGTCGGCGATTTTGCGTTCGATCTCCAGGTCCACCCGTCCGTACTCGTGCGGTCCGAACTCCTGGCTGAGTTCGCGAATCAAGTCGCCCAGACTCCGGCTCTTTTCGGCCATCACTTCGGCGAGATAGAGCGAGTTCAGAACGCCGTCGCGTTCAGGCAGATGACCCTTGATGCCGATGCCGCCGCTTTCCTCGCCGCCGATCAGCACATCCCGCGCCAGCATCAGATCGCAGACGTATTTGAATCCGATGGGCGTCACGTGCAGGGGCAATTGATGCTTGCGCGCGAGTTTGTCGATCATCTGCGTCGTCGAGAACGTCTTCACCACCTCGCCGCGCATGCCGAGGTCTTCGACGAGGTGCCGGAGCAGAATCGAAAAGATCTTGTGCGAGTCCACGAAGCTGCCGTCGCGGTCGATCGCTCCCACGCGGTCGCCGTCGCCGTCGGTGGCGAGGCCCGCATCGTAGCCGCTCTCCAGCACCGCCTGGCGCAGCCCCGCGACATGCGGCTCGATGGGCTCCGGGTTGAGACCCGGGAAGAGCGGATTGTGCTCTGAGTGGATCTCGCGATAGGGAATCCGCGCCTCGTCGAAGATCCGAGCCAGACAACCGCGCGCCGAGCCGTACATCGGGTCGACCACAAAGCGCAAACCGGACGCCCGAATCTGTTCGAGCTTCACGAGGCTCTGAAGTTTCTTGAGATAAGGGCCGACTAAGTCGACCGTTTCGATCGGCGCGTCTTTCGCCCGGCGGGAGCGCGCGCCCGTGCTTGAGACGGCCCTCAGGTGAGCTTCCACGCGGCGCATGATCGCTGGCGAGGCGGAACCGCCGTAGGGGGCCTTGAACTTCACGCCGTTCCAGCGGTACGGATTATGGCTGGCGGTGATGACGATCGCGCCGGAGGTCCGCCGCGCGACCACGGCGTAACTGATGGCAGGCGTCGGCGTCGCCCGGTCAGCAAGAAAGACGGGAATACCCGCGGCGGCGATCTCTTCGGCGGCGACCCGAGCGGCCTCCTCAGAGAGAAAGCGCGTGTCGTAGCCGATGACCAAGCCGCTCGACCGCGACCTTTCCTTCCGTACATAGGCGGCAATCGCGGCGGCGACGCGACGCACATTAGCGAAGTTGAAATCCTCGCCAATGAGTCCTCGCCAGCCATCCGTACCGAATTTGATGGCGTCCTTCATCCGGATCTATGTTCGGTCCAACTCAGTGCTGAGCTAGAGAAGATGAACCAAGCCTTGTTTTTCGAGTTCCTGCACGGCTTTGCCGATGTCCTGAGAACGCTCGCGCGCGGCAACCAACAGCGCGTCGTCGGTTTCGATGATCACGAGATCGCGCACGCCCACGGCGACCACAAACTTGCGGGGAGAAATGACCATGTTCCCCCGCGCGTCGAGGCACAGACTGGCACGTGGCCGGACATTTCCCTGGTCGTCCTTGGCTTGCATGTCGTAGACGACTTGCCAGCTTCCGACATCGCTCCAGCCGATGTCCGCCGCGACGACGAAAACATCTGGGGCTTTTTCCATGACCGCATAGTCGATAGAGATTTTTTCGAGTCGCGGGAAAATCCGCCGCAGCGTCCGTGTGGCCTGCACGCCGCCCGCTCGTGCGATCCGCTCGAGATCGCGGGCCATCTCCGGCTTGTTTCGCGCCAGATTGCGCAGAAGTGTCGACGCCCGCCAGATGAACATTCCGCCGTTCCACAAGTACCGTCCCGAGGCAAGGTAGCGATTGGCGGTCGCGAGCGGCGGCTTCTCGGTGAATCTTTCCACCTGATAGATTTGCTGCCCCGCAACACGCCCCACGCGCTGCCCCTTTCGCACATATCCGTAGCCGGTATCGGGCCGCATTGGCTCGAGGCCGACAATGACGGAGCGGCCATCTGTCGTCGCCCAACGGCAGGCAGCGCGCAACACGCGGCGGAACGCCCCAGGCTTGCGAATGACGTGATCGGAGGGCAGGACGACCATCACGCCATCGGGATCACGCCGCAGGATCTCATGCGCGGCGAGTCCGATGGTCGGGGCCGTGTTCCTACCGGCAGGTTCCGCTACGATCTGGCTCTTGGGAAGGTGGGGAAGGCAGCGGGTGATCTCTGCGCGCAGGAGATCGTTCGTGAAGATATAAATCCTCTCCGCCGGGATCGCCGGCAGGATGCGGGACACGGTTTCTTCGAGCAACGTGCGCTCACCGAGCAAATTCAAGAGTTGTTTGGGCCGCCGGCGCCGGCTGAGCGGCCAGAAGCGCGTGCCGCTCCCGCCCGCCAGGATCACCGCGTAGGCGTGTTCGAAGTCCTTGTCCCGTCGCATGAGTCATCCGTCGAAAACGATTCCGTTCACCTTGGAGGCCCGCACGCGCCGCCTGGCCAGCGGGCGTCGAAAGTCCTTCTCGATGTCCGGCACGTAGAACTTCAGCACACGCGTTTGTTCCCTCGGCACCAGTCTATACTGCCCGGTTGCCGGTGGAATCAGCCACGTATCTCCCGTCCGATAGCCGAGCCAACCGGCGCGCGTTTCCACCCGGCCTTCGCCCTCGATCACGGAGAGGACTTCAACGCGCTCCCGCGAACCCTCGAACGTGCCGCGCCTGCCGAGCGTCAACTCTTCGAGTGCGAAGTGACGGCAGGCGAGCACCAGCCTGCACAGGCCGTAGCGCTCACGAAACTCCACGCGCGGCAAATCCCGATGAGCCGGCAGATCCAGCTTCGCCACGGCTAGTCCCTTGTCCAGGTGAAGCGGCCGCGCCTTGCCGTCGAGGCCGAGGCGACCGAAGTCGTCGAGCCGATACGTGAGGTCGGAGTTTTCTTCGACCTCGAAAAGCACCAGCCCCGGTCCCAGCGCGTGGACGGTTCCCGGCGGCACGTAGACCGCTTCACCGGACTTGGGGCGAAACTTGTTGAGCCGTTCGCGCGACGTCCCCTTTTCGAACGCCGCCCGCAACTTGTCTCTAGCGGCTCCCTTCTTTACTCCCAGCAGGATCTCGCCCTTGCGGTCCGAGCGAACGATATACCACATTTCACACTTCCCGCGATTGCCGGGGTCGTAATGAGCGGCCTCCGCGTCATCGGGATGCACCTGCACGGAAAGCC